>SLOG01000154.1 GCA_007132635.1 Limnochordia bacterium | reverse complement strand
AGCGAGCTGTTTGCCGGTATCGAAAACGACACGCCTGCTATGCGGTACCACTCGCTGATTGTGGAGGAGGAGTCGCTGCCGGACGAACTGGTCATCACAGCGCGTGCCGTCGATGGCGAGATCATGGCCGTGCGGCATTGCACAAAACCTATTTATGGCGTTCAGTTCCATCCCGAGTCTATCTATACAGCTTGGGGCAAGCAGCTTCTGCTGAACTTCCTCGATCTATCGGCGCAAGGGGGTGGCCGTAGTGCTGTCGTCTGTGCTTGAAAAACTGTTTCGTCGAGAGGAACTGGCATTGGACGAGATGCAGGGCGTGATGAACGACATCATGGATGGCCGACTGACGCCGGCTCAGACCGGTGCGTTTCTTACAGCCCTGCGCATGAAAGGAGAGACAGTCGGCGAGATAACGGCGGCTGCCCACGTCATGCGGGACAAGGCGGTGCCGGTTTCGATTCCGGGCTATTCCATCGATACCTGCGGTACCGGCGGGGATCGCGCCCAAACGTTCAACATTTCTACCGGTGTGGCCTTTGTCGCTGCCGCAGCTGGGGTGCAGGTGGTCAAACACGGCAACCGGTCGGTATCAAGCCGCTCAGGCAGTGCTGACGTCTTGGAGGCCCTGGGAGTATACTTGTCACCTGACCCGGCGAATGTGCGGCGCTCGGTCGAAGAAGTCGGTTTTGGCTTTCTGTTTGCACCCCATTTTCATCAGGCTATGAAGCATGTGGTGGGACCGCGGCGGGAATTGGGTGTGCGGACTATTTTCAACATTCTTGGGCCGCTGACGAATCCAGCACGGGTGCAGGGACAGGTCCTCGGTGTCTTTGATCCGAAGCTTCCGCGTGTCATGGCAGGAGTCTTGGCAAACCTCGATGTGGAGCGCGCAATGGTATGCCACGGCTTAGATGGTCTGGATGAGATCACGTTGACCGACAGGACTGCTGTCAGTGAAGTGCGCGATGGCGAGATTCATGAGTATACTCTGGACCCTCGGGATTTTGGGTTTTCATTGGTTGAAGCTGCGGCTCTCCGAGGCGGCTCGCCGGCGGATAATGCCCACATTCTGCGGGGTGTGCTGCAGGGGACGCCGGGCCCTGCCCGGGACGTGACTTTGCTCAACGCTGGGGCCGCCATCTACGTCGGTCGGCAGGCTGACTCTATGGCTGCAGGTGTGCAGTTGGCCCGAGACGTGTTGGATTCCGGGCGGGCCCTCGATGTGCTGAGGCGGCTGGTTCAGTGTTCCGAAGGGTTTCGAGCATCATGATTCTCGACAAGATTCTAGCTCAGAAACGGCGAGAGATAGACGCTCTTTGTCAACAGGCTGGCCCGGATATCTGGCGGCATCAGGCTCAGACCTGCGGCCGCGCAATTCGAGATATGCGGCGAGAACTGGTGCGGCGGGAGTTGCCCGCTGTTATCGCTGAAGTCAAAAAGGCGTCGCCTTCCAAAGGAGTCCTGCGGGTGGACTTCCATCCCGAGGCCATTGCGGAAGAATATGAAACCTGCGGGGCGGCGGCCTTATCGGTGCTGACGGATGAGCAATTCTTCCAGAGCATTACCGGGAGTCTGGGCCGAGTGAAAAGGCGAGTTTCTCTCCCAATCCTGCGCAAGGACTTCATCATCGACGCGGTGCAGGTGTACGAGTCGCGGACCATGGGTGCCGACTGTATTCTGTTGATTGCGGCTGCGCTGGATGCCCATACGCTTAGTTTCTTGAGAAGAGAAGCTGAGGCCTTGGGCATGCAGTGCTTGGTGGAAGTGCACAATGAGGCGGAGCTGGAGATGGCGCTGGGTTGTGGTTCTCGCATAATCGGCATCAACAACCGCGATCTGCAGACGTTCTCGACATCACTAGACGTGACAGAAAGACTGATAGGATCGGTGCCTGACGACGTGACTGTTGTCAGCGAAAGCGGCATTAACAGTCATGAAGACATGCAGCGGTTGGCCGACTTGGGTGTCGATGCCGTGTTGATCGGGGAGAGTTTTATGCGTGCCGTCTCTATCACCAGTCAGTTCGCCTTTCTGCAGGGTGCGGCCGCTGCGGCCGGCTCTAGTGAGTCAACGCGCCGGGAGCGAGCGAAAATCAAGATCTGCGGACTTCAGACCTTAGACGACGCTGACGCAGTAAACCGCAGTGGTGCGGATTACGCAGGGTTTGTGTTTGCTCCCAGCCGCCGCCAGGTAACTCCTGGCCAAGCAGCAGCTATTAGTGAGCGGCTGGCTGATTCCGTCCGGCGTGTGGGGGTGTTTGTCAATCAACCCATTGATCTTGTCCGGGACGTTGTGCGGGAATGCGGTCTGGACGTGGTGCAGCTGCATGGAGATGAGGAACCATTATACTGCCAAAATCTGCGGCGGCTGACCGACGAGGATTCGGACGACAGAAAGTCGGGGCTCGAAGTGTGGAAGGCTGTGGCTGTAGGCGCACCCGAGACAGAACGAGACACGCAGCATTCTTTGACCGACTATCTGCCCTATATCGACGGCGTCCTCATGGATAGCTGGGACCCGCAGCTGCGAGGCGGTTCGGGCCAAGTGTTTAAGTGGGAGCGCGGCAAGATAATGACTCACAACCTGGCGGGCAACGTCACGCGTATTCTGGCGGGAGGACTTAACGAGACCAACGTGGTGGCGGCTCTGCGAAGCATGAATCCCGCCGTCATTGATGTCAGCAGTGGTGTTGAAACCGACGGGCGTAAGGACGCCGAAAAAATCCAGAGATTCGTTGCGAAAGTGAGGGAGTTCCATGAGTCAGAGTGTCGACTTTGATACGCTTTTGGAAAATACACCGGGACGGTTCGGCCCTTTCGGGGGACAGTATGTTCCGGAAACGCTGATGAACGCGCTCTTAGAGTTGGAGGCAGAATTTGCGGAGGCTCGCCAAGATCCAGAGTTTTCCAAGGAATTTCGCATGTATCTGCGGGATTACTCTGGCCGGCCGACTCCCCTTTACTATGCCGCCAATCTCACGCGCCGTTTGGGCGGCGGCCGCATCTACCTGAAGCGGGAAGATCTCAACCATACAGGCGCCCATAAGATCAACAACGTGCTGGGGCAGATCCTCTTGGCGCAGCGCATGGGCAAGAAACGGATCATCGCTGAAACCGGGGCGGGGCAGCACGGTGTGGCGACTGCGACGGTGTGTGCCGTCTTTGGACTGCAGTGTGAAGTGTTCATGGGAGCTGAGGACGTTGAGCGCCAGGCTTTAAACGTTTTTCGCATGAAACTCTTGGGAGCCGAAGTGCATTCGGTAGTTTCCGGAACAGCTACGTTGAAAGACGCAACGAACGAAGCCATCCGGGATTGGGTCGCTAATGTTGATACGACGTTTTATGTGATTGGTTCGGTTGTGGGCCCTCATCCATATCCGACGATGGTCCGAGATTTTCAGCGGATCATCGGGGATGAGACGCGCGAGCAGATCATGGCGGTCGAAGGCAGACTGCCCGATTGCTTAGTCGCGTGTGTTGGCGGCGGCAGCAATGCCATGGGTCTGTTTTACCCCTTTTTAAACGACCCTGTGCGGCTTATTGGGGTTGAGGCAGCCGGTCTTGGTTTGGACACGGATAAGCATGCCGCTACGCTGGCCAAGGGGCGCCGCGGCATTATTCACGGCATGCTGAGCTACTTGATTCAGGACGGTGACGGCCAGATCGAGCCCGTGCACTCCATCTCCGCCGGACTGGACTATCCGGGGATCGGCCCAGAACACGCCAGTCTGTTTGAGAGCCAGCGTGCTGAATACCATGCAGTGACAGACGCGGACGCCGTGCAGGCTTTCCATGATCTGAGCCGTACGGAGGGGATCATCCCAGCCCTCGAGACTTCCCATGCTTTGGCGTATCTGCGGACGCTGGCTCCGGAAACTCCTCGCGATGCCATCATCGTCGTGAATCTTTCGGGACGCGGCGACAAAGATGTACAGACCGTAGCTGGTTGGAAGGAGGCGCAGTAGCATGAGTAGACTGACAAATGCGTTTGCAGCTCTCAGAGATAGCGGCCGCACGGCCTTCCTCCCGTACATTACGGCGGGTGACCCGTGTCTGGCCACCACGGAGAAACTAGTGGCTGCGCTGGAAGAGGCCGGAGCAGATATCGTAGAACTGGGGATTCCTTACTCGGATCCATTAGCTGATGGGCCCACTATTCAGCGGGCAGCCGCCCGCGCCCTGCAGGCAGGGACGCGTTTGGCAGACATCTTCACGACCATCGAACGTCTCCGCATACGCACCGACATTCCGCTGGTGTTTTTGGTGTACGCGAACACCGTTCTGCAGTACGGGCGGGAAGCATTTCTAGCGCGGTGTGCTTCCGTTGGGGTGGACGGTGTGATCATACCCGATCTTCCTCTGGATGAGCGACTGCACCTGCTGGAGTATCTCCGCAGCCAGGCGGTTCCGGTGGATCTGATTCCCCTGGTGGCGCCTACCTCGGCACAACGAACAGCCGCTGTGGCAGCGGCGGGCACGGGCTTTGTTTACTGTGTGTCTTCCCTTGGAGTCACGGGGGTTAGGAGGGATCTGGGCGATTTGCAGGGTTTTCTCCAGACAGTCCGAAAGGCCTCCGAGCTGCCGCTCTGCGTCGGCTTCGGTGTGTCTACCCCGGCTATGGCGGCTGCACTGAGCCGTCAGGCCGATGGCGTCATCGTCGGCAGTGCCATCATACAAGAGCTAGAGAACAGCTTGGATGGCGGCCAGGAGGTTCGGCGCGTCAAGGAGTTTGCCTCGCAGTTTCGCCAGGCGCTGGATTCGGAAGCGTCGGCCGTAGCGGGCCGACCTAAGAACGGATGATCTCCACACCGGTGGTGGAGATGCGGGAGGTATGGATCGTGCAGGACACCCCTGCTTGCGCGAAGGCGTCCTGCATCTGCCGGCCAACGACTTGCGCATCGCTGAGTGAGAATGCCAAAACGGTGGGGCCGGCTCCGCTGAGAAAGGCTCCCAAAGCCCCGGCCGCAAGGGCTGCTTCTAAGACGGACTGCAGCCCCGGTACTAAGGGAAGCCGGTATGGTTGGTGCAGACGATCCTCTGTGGCCGTGCGAAGGTGCTGCGCGTCCCCGGCTGTGAGTGCCGCTACCAAAAGGGCGGTACGGCTCGCATTGAAGACGGCATCAGCGAAGCTGATCTGATTCGGAAGGACTCTGCGGGACTCGTGTGTCGGCAGCACATAGTCAGGGACAGCAAGAACCAGCTCCAGAGCTTCGAAACACGCGGCCGGGCGAATGGTCGAAAACCGGACACCTTCAGGTGTTGCGCAGGCGGCAGTGATGCCGCCGAATAGGGCTGGCGTTATGTTGTCCGGGTGGTTTTCCTCCGCTTGCGCTAGGTTGAGGAGTTCGTGGCGCGAAAGTGGCCGCTGCAGCAGTTCATTGGCCGCAAAGAGGCCGCCGACAATGGCTGCCGCACTGCTTCCCAAACCGCTGCAGAGGGGTATCGTATTGTGTTGGCGGATGGACAGACGAGGCACTGGTTTATGTAGATGGTGGAAAACCCGCGAGGCAGCTTGATACACCAAGTGTCTCTCATCTGCAGGGAGGTTCTTAGCGCCTTCACCTGTCATGTGGATGGTCAAGCCGGGACCTTCCACCGGGGTATCCACTTCGAGATAGTTGTATATACTGACAGCAAGGCCCAGGGCGTCAAAGCCTGGGCCTAAATTCGCGCACGTTGCCGGGACCTGCAGTTTGACAGGCATGCTAACATCCTCCCCGGCTGACGATAATATCTTCGATCACGCTGTAATCAGCCGCGACCACCTTGGGTTTGCGGCCTGCTGCGAGGGCAGTGTCTGGGTCTTTCAGTCCGCTGCCCGTTAGTACGCAGACGATAGAGCTGCCGGAGGGAATGTCGCCGGTTTTGGCTCGTTTGATGATGCCGGCTACCGAAGCGGCGGAGGCTGGTTCGACAAACACGCCTTCGCGGCAGGCCAGCAGTTTGTAGGCGTTAATGATTTCTTCATCGGTGACCATGTCGATCTGCCCGCCGGATTCGTCACGAGCGGCCACGGCCAACTGCCAGCTCGCCGGATTGCCGATGCGAATAGCGGTAGCGACAGTTTCCGGCTGCGTGACCACTTGGTCGAGCACGATGGGGGCGCTGCCCGCGGCCTGCCAACCTAAGAGCGTTGGCAGCGAGTCGATGCGGCCAGCTGCCTTGTATTCTTTGAATCCTTTCCAGTACGCGGAGATATTGCCTGCGTTACCCACCGGGATCGACAGAAAATCGGGCGATGTACCGAGCTGTTCGCACAACTCGAAGGCTCCGGTCTTCTGCCCTTCCAGCCGGTAAGGGTTAATGGAGTTGACTAACGCCAAAGGATGACGCCGAGTAATCTCCTGTACTAGCTGCAGCGCGTCGTCGAAATTGCCTTGGATAGCTAGGACCTTCGCTCCATAGGTGATGGCTTGTGCCAACTTACCTAAAGCAATGGCTTTTTCTGGTACTAAGACGACACAGGGAATGCCCGCACGGGCGGCGTAGGCTGCTGCTGATGCAGACGTATTGCCTGTGGATGCACAGATGACTCCTTCGGCACCGTCTTCAACGGCTTTGGAGACGGCTATAGTCATGCCGCGGTCCTT
>SLOG01000106.1 GCA_007132635.1 Limnochordia bacterium | reverse complement strand
TCCTTGGGACTTCAAAAGCCTCGCCAGCTTCGCTGAACTGGTTGTCTTTCCTGACCCTTGGAGGCCGACCATCATGATCACCGTGGGCGGCTTCGATGCCATGCGAATTGTCGCCTGTGAACCACCCATTAAATTCGTCAGCTCTTCATTCACAATCTTTATGACCTGTTGAGCCGGCGATAGACTGTTCAAGACTTCTTGACCGATCGCCCGCTCCTTTACACGCCCGATGAAATCCTTCACCACACGGTAATTCACGTCTGCCTCTAGAAGCGCAAGACGCACTTCACGGAGGGCCGCATCGACATCCTTCTCCGTGAGTTTCCCGCGCCCTTTCAGTTTTTTCATTGTCTCCTGCAGCCGTGCCGTTAGATTACCAAAAGGCATCCAAATGCCTCCTTAAGAAGTCGCGTATCTGTCCGTTGATCTGCCATCTGCTACTCTTCGCGCAGTATGCGTTCGATGGTCTTCTGAATAGTCTGCAGCGCTGCAGCCGAAGTGGGATCGCTTGTCGCAATCAGCCTCTTCCTGACAGACTCCAAACTCGTCTTAATCTCTCGCAGACTCTCTTGGTTGTCTTGATACTTAGCGACCAAAGCCAGCTTGGCTTCGAAATCCTCTAGACTTACTCCCGAACGCTTGAGAATGTCATAAACACCCTGCCGACTGATTCCAAGCTGCGAACCGATTTCCCCAAGGGACAGATCGTCGTGGAAGTACATCTGAAAGACATCCTGCTGTCTCTGCGTCAACAGCGGGCCATAAAAATCAAACAGCAGAGACTTTCGCAGAGTTTTGTCCATGGCTCACCTACCCAAGACTCTTCAACTGGTGCTGTTAAGGATAAAGACTTTACAGTCGCTAGTATACCATGCTTCTCACCGATGTCAAGCCATTACCGAAACCGCTTTCTCAATTGAACAGTGCTCTTGTGAACTCAGCTGCATCGAAATCCTGGAGATCCTCAAACGTCTCCCCGACGCCGATGAGTTTCACAGGGATCTTGAGCTCGTTAGCCAAGGCGAGAACGATACCACCCTTGGCGGTTCCGTCAAGCTTCGTCAGAACGATGCCTGTAACTGGAATCACTTCGCTAAAGAGTTTCGCTTGGGACATGGCATTTTGCCCCGTGGTTGCATCGACCACCAGAAGAACCTCATCCACATCACGGCCCGCTTCACGCTGGACAACTCGGTGCACCTTACCCAATTCTGCCATAAGGTTCTTTTTCGTCTGCAGACGACCTGCAGTGTCAAAAATAAGGACATCAGCATTGCGGGCCTTTGCGGCCGCCCAAGAATCATAGGCAACAGCTGCCGGGTCCGAGCCTGCTTGGTGGGAAATCAGATCAACACCGACCCTGTCAGCCCAAACCTCGAGCTGTTCGATGGCGGCAGCGCGAAAGGTATCACCAGCCCCTAACACGACCTTGGCACCTTCAGACTTGAGCCGATAGGCAAGTTTTGCGATACTGGTCGTCTTGCCAGAACCATTCACGCCAACAACCATGATGATCGCAGGCTTACCCTGGAGATTCAAATCCACATCCGGGAATTCCAGAAGCTTCTTGATCTCCTCCTGCAAACACGCCTGGAGCTCAGACCCCTCCGTTAAGCGATCGACCCTAACACGATCCCGTAGTCGCTCAATGAGTTCCAAAGTGGTAGGGACTCCCACATCAGCCTGAATCAACAGATCTTCCAGTTCCTCAAAGAGCTCCTCATCAATCCGTCGGCCGGTGACTAGTTTCTCAACTTGGCCGACAAACCCGTCTTTCGTGCGACTGAGACCCCTTTTAAGTCTCTGGAATAAACCATCCTTGGGTACCTCCAAGGGCTCAGAATCCGTCGTCGGATCACTGATGCTGCTTAATCCATCCACCTTTGCATCATCTTCTTTGGCCTCTTCCTTGTTTCGGCCAAAAAGCCGTTTCCAGACCAATGCTGACTCCTCCTCATGCGAGACTGACTGACACAAGCTGACTGACGGCACTGTCCGTCATCGTCAAACCGTAAAGACGATCGGCGGCTTCCATGGTTCCCCTCCGATGGGTTATTACGAGAAACTGAATGTCAGTCGAAAACTGTTTCATAACTTGAGCAAAACGACCAAGGTTGGCTTCATCCAGTGCTGAGTCGACCTCATCAAGCACGCAGAACGGTGCAGGTTTGACTGTGAGGATTGCAAAAAGCAGTGCAATCGCTGTCAGAGCTCGTTCACCGCCAGACAGCAGCAGCAGGTTCTGCAGCTTCTTCCCGGGAGGTTGTGCGACAATCTCGATACCGGATTCCAGAGGCGTCTCGGGTTGGACCAACACTAAGTCGGCGTGTCCCCCCATAAATAGCTCAGAAAACATACGCTGAAATTCCTGCCGGAGTTGTGAAAACGTCTTGCGAAAACGTTTTCTTGATGTCTGATCCATTTCTTCAATAACCGCCCGCAGCGATGCTTTAGCTTCGTTTAAGTCCTGCAGCTGATTGTGCAAAAAAGATTGCCGTTCCTGCAGCGCTTCGTATTCCTCAATAGCTCCCGGATGGATAGCGCCCAAACTGCGTATCTCCTGATTCAACTGGTTCACCTGATCCTCAAGATTGTCACGACTCCTTGTCGGTGATCGCTCAACAACAGTACTAATCGGTACATCCCGCTGCGTCAGATCGTCGGTGATACGTTCCAGCGCATCATCAACTCGGCCCTTATCTAGCTCCAAGCTGTGAAGCTTGCGCTCAGCACCCGATAATTCAGACCGAAGTTTGCGGAGCCGCTGACTGCGAACCTGCAGTTCAGCCTGTCGTTCACCCCTGCGGCTTCTCAAGGTCTCCGACTCCTCGCGCAGTCTATCACGCTCTTCTTCTAAAACCGCAGCCTCCGATGCACGGCGGGACTGTTCGCGTTTCCGCTCAACCTGCTGTTTCCCCAGCGCCTCGAGTTCGATATGCGATTGCTCCAACTGCTCACGAGCCTCCAACTGCTGCCTTTCGAGCTCGGCACGCCGTTCCTGCAAGCGTTGAACCGCATTAGCCAGCTCAGTATACTGCACTCGCTTTTGCGAAACCAGCTCCTGATACTCATCGAGCTGCCGCTCATTATGCTCAACTTCTCGTTCCAAATCGCCAATGGCAGCCCGCAAACGTCTCTCTTGCACTTCCATATCTCCTAGACGGTCTGCAGCCTCATCCGCCGATTCTTTGAGTTCTTCGTTCTCGGTAGTAAGCCTAAGAATCTCGGCGTTTCGCCCTTCCATCTCCCGTTTGATGTGGTCGGCCGTCAACTTCAACTCGTAAAATCGGCGTTCGAGGCGTGATCGTTCCTCGTCAGCCTGGCTCCGTTTCTCCTCAAAAAGCGCTTGCTGCTCGCGATTAGCAGCAAGGTCAGAAGCAATCCGGCCGCATTCCGCCTGTCGAACTGCCAGCTGGTTCTCAAGGTCAAGAACTTGGGCTTTTAGATCCTTTATTTGGTTCTTGCGCGATAGAATCCCCGTGGTTTTGCCAGCAGTGCTCCCCCCCGTCATGGCACCACTGGGCATGATGACATCTCCCTCAATGGTCACAATCCGCCCGAACGATGGCAGCACGCGCGCCAGATCAGAAGCGGTCCTCAAATCGCTGGTTACCGCGATCCGTCCCAAAAGCGATGCCAATGCCTTCCGGTATTTGGGTGCGAAAGCCACTAGGTCCAGCGCTGGGCCTAACACGCCCTCGCTGCTCTCCCAATAAGTCTTATAGGATGCTGGAAATTCGCGGCCTTGGATTGAGTCCAAAGGCAAAAACGTCCCGCGGCCTGCCTTTTTCTCCTTAAGCCAACGAATAGCTTCTTGGGCGTCCTTTTGCGTTGCAGCTATGACATTCTGGAGACCCGGACCCAAGGCGATCTCCATGGCAGTCTCCAAATGCCGAGGCACGGTCATCACATCCGCTACTGTTCCATGCAGTTTGGCATTCGGTATGGGGGCCTGCAAAAGCCGCCGCACGCTGTGATAAAAGCCCTCATAATTGTTCTCCAATTCGGAGAGGGCCTTCAGACGGGATTCCACTTGGCGGAGTTCGTCCTGAACACGAGTCTCCTCCCGGCGAGCTTTGTCATGTTCGCCGGTTAGACCCTGCTGTTCCTTCAATAGCATTTCGTACTGGTCTTGGTGAGACGACACCTCCTGTCGAGCAATTTCTAGGGAGTCTTGTACAGTCTGCAATCCAGACGTATTCTCATGCCGCTCTGTTTCCTTATCGGTTAACTCGCTCTGGAGCCGCTTAATCTGAGCCTCGAGTCTGCCTGTCTGTTCCCGGGAGTTCTGGCGGACATTGCGCGCGTCCGACAACTCCTGCATAAAGTCCAAAAACTCGTTTTTTCGCCTTTCCAGAGCCGCTCGACACTGCTGCTGCTCAACCCGCAGGCTTCTAAGGGCATCCGAAGCAATATCAAGTTCCGCCTTCGCATCGGCGGCGGCCTGGTCCTCAAGTGCCGCCGCTTTATCGAGTTCGTCCATCTTGCCATCGAGTGCTTCCGTTTTCTCCATTTCAACTCGTTGAGTCTCACTCCACCGCTCCGCGGCAGACGCTGCGCTGCGCTGTCGTTCTTCGTCCAGCTCAATCTGGCGCTGCACAGTTCCCAGCCGTTCACTTGCATCCATGAGGGCTATCTGCGCGTGTTCAAGAGAATGTTCCAACTCACTCAGTTCGTTTTCCAGAGCTTGAACATTACTCTCGAGCTGTTTATACTCCTCCGTAAGGTTCGAGCACACCTCAGATGCCTGATGGGTTTGCTCATCCAAGTCTTTCTGGGATCGCCTCAGTTCACTCAGACGGATCCTGTACAGATCAAGTTCAGACTCCATCAAGCGCCGTGCAAGACCTTGGTACTTCCTAGTCTTCTGTGCCTCTTGAGCCAACGGTTCGAGATGCCGCTCGACTTCGGCCAAAATGTCCTGGACGCGAAGCAGATCCTGCTCTGTCTGCTCGATTTTCTTGATAGCCTGTTCTTTGCGGTTTTTGTACCGAACAATTCCGGCTGTTTCTTCGAATATTACCCGCCGTTCTTTGGGATTGACACTGAGAATTGTATCAAATTGGTTTTGACCAATGATTGCATACCCTTCACGTCCCAAACCAGTGTCAGTGAAAAGGTCCTGGATATCCTTTAACCGACAAGGCCTTTTATTAATCAAAAAGTCGCTTTCCCCTGACCGATAGACACGGCGCGCGACAACAACTTCCTGGAAATCCACAGGAAGAAAACCGTCGCTGTTATCCAAAGTCAGTTGAACTTCCGCCATGCCAACGGGTCGTTTGCCGTCGGTTCCGGAAAAGATGATGTCCTCGAGTTTGCTTCCGCGTAACGATTTGACACTCTGCTCCCCCAGAATCCAGCGGACACTATCGGATATATTGCTCTTACCACTACCGTTTGGTCCCACAATCGCCGTAATACCGGCATCAAATTCCAGTCTTACTCGACTGGCGAATGACTTAAATCCTGTCAACTCAAGCCGTTTTAAGTACATAGACGTCCTCCGGTCACCTCTAACCATTGCATTCATCGCCACTATTGTATCATATTCGCCAAGACAAGACACAAGGCAGCGAACAAAGAAACCAGGGTTTCCCCTAGTCTCTCTAAAAAGAATCCAACAGGTCTAATCTCTGGAGTGCTTGGCGTGCCGCCTTCTGAGCCGCGTCTTTTTTACTCTTTCCAACACCTCGCCCCAACACTGCTCCCTCAGAAACAACCTCTACAACGAAGTCTTTGTCATGATCAGGCCCGCGAGCTTCCATGAGATTATACACTGGCACCGGGCGATTACTCTGCTGCAGATGCTCCTGCAATGTGCTCTTCGCATCGACTAGAGGCAGCAGATCGCCATCCCAGTCGGGCAAATTGTCCAAGATTACCGTTTTCGCAGCCTCAAACCCACCATCCAAGAAAACAGCGCCTAGTACCGCTTCCATTGCATCGCAGAGCAAACTCTCACGCATATGTGCGCCGCTCAGATACTCACCGTGTCCGACCTGAAGGAGGCCCTGCAATCCTAGTGTTCTTGCCTGCTCGGCCAGGGTTGGCTGACTGACTAACAACGAACGAGTCTTTGCCAAACGACCCTCGTTAGACTCGGGGCAGCTAAGATAGAGATGCTCACTAACCACAAGCTGCAGAACGGCATCCCCGAGAAACTCCAACCGTTCGTTGTCTTCGCCCCCTTCCGCACCGCTGCACGAACGATGTGTCAACGCCTGGTGCAGCAGAGAAGGGTTTGAAAAGGAATACCCTAGCCGTTCCTGCAGCGTCTCGTGTCTTGCCTGTGTCATGCTTGCCACCGCCGAAAAGCTACCACAGCATTGTGTCCCCCGAACCCGAAGGAGTTCGACAACACTGCGTTGAGCGAAAGTGAGCGACTCGCATTAGGCACGTAGTCTAGATCACAATCTTCATCGGGGGTTTCATAGTTATACGTACCCGGTATGGTCTGGTCACGCAGAGCTAGCAAACAGACTGCAGACTCGACTGCGCCGGCAGCCCCTAAAAGATGACCAAGAAGCGACTTTGTCGAACTAATGGGTACCTGGTAGGCTCGGTCACCAAAAACGGCTTTAATAGCTTCGGTCTCATA
>SLOG01000403.1 GCA_007132635.1 Limnochordia bacterium | reverse complement strand
TTGTACGAGGATTCCTCTAACTTGATCATAAATATCCGAGCGGATCGACCCACTGGAACGGTATTCGTTTTTGCTCGAGTCCGGCTGCGACCTCAGCCGATTGACCGCACCAGTACTCTTCGGGGAGAAACTGCAGCATGCCTTGGCCCAAGGACAGGATGACAGGATGAGGTCCGCTTTGGGTCCGAAGAATGCGTTGAACCTCGTCAAACTGCTCTTTCTCCGGGGATATCAGCAGCATAGGCAGCAGTGGGAGAGTCCACTGGACACGAAATTGCTTCTGACCGCACGCTTCGCCAAAGACGGCCATGAGAGAACCGGTCTGGAGTCTTTGCAGCGGGTTTCCCCCGCTGTTTCCAGGGAAAATACGAACGACGCCTGCGGAGCCAAGCACGTGAGCCCAACGATGCCGTCGATCGACGTCCATGATCTCTCCACAGACCAACGCAGAAAACCCATGATCCAACTTCTCCAGAAATGTCTGCCAGCGTTGTGCTGGGTGTTCGGAAACGTATAACCCGATAAGTGCCTTTTCTTTGTCTAGCAGCTGTCGGGGGGAAGGGGGCGGTGTATCAGGCTTAACAGCCTGCAGCAAACGCTCGCGTTTGGCGAAGCCGTCGAACACCCCGGCCAGGATCAGAGTTTCTAGAAGAGCATTAGACAATCCTATTCGCCGCTGAAAATCCGACAGACTGCTAAAAGCAGCTCGGTCACGCTCT
This sequence comes from Limnochordia bacterium, assembly GCA_007132635.1. Classification (GTDB taxonomy): domain Bacteria; phylum Bacillota; class Limnochordia; order Darwinibacteriales; family SLO01; genus SLOG01. The sequence goes on along the minus strand of SLOG01000403.1, from coordinate 5,900 downwards.
GCACAAATGGTATCAGCTGTGGCTCCGCCGAGCCCCTTGAGGCAGGCAAACCCTACGCGAATGCCGCTCTCCCCTTCTGGCTGATAGTCTCTTCCGGCGTACCGGATATCTGGAGGCAGAACGCGCAGCCCTAAGCGCAGGCACTCCCAGAGGTACTGCCGATGCCGCTCATCCGAAGGAGCTAGATTCAGGGAGTGCACCATAAAGAGCTGGGGATAGTTGGTCTTGAGAAAGGCCGTACGGTACGTAACTTCAGCATAGGCAGTACTGTGGGCCTTATTAAAGGCATACTCGGCAAACTTCTCCATGTCTGAGAATAGCCGGTCTGCCGTGTTCTTGTCAACGCCGTGTGCGGTACAGCCCTGCACAAAGCTCGATCGAAAGACGGCAAGACGGGGGCGGTCTTTTTTGCTCATGGCGCGCCGCAGCTCATCAGCTTCAGTGAGAGATAAACCACCCAGACGATGGGCAATCGCCATAACCTGCTCTTGGTATACCATTAGTCCCTGCGTCTCCTGAAGAATGCTCTCAAGGACGGGGTGTGCATAGCTAAAGACTGCCTCACCATCCCGACGTTTGACGTAATCCGGAACATAGGCAAGTGGTCCTGGCCGGCCCAAGGCCAGCAGGGCCACGATATCCCCGAATCCCTTGGGCCGCAGATCCCGCAGCAGCTCTTGAAACAGTGAGCTTTCTAGTTGAAACAGCCCAGCTGAAGCACCGGAGGCCAGCAGTGCATACGTTTCTATGTCATCGTGTGGAATGGCCTTCAGGTCAAAAGCGGGTTTTCGTGTTTGTATGTCTTGCTCGATTCGCCGCAGCAGCGTTAGAGTCCGGAGTCCCAAGAAGTCGATTTTGAGAAGTCCCATGCCCTCCAGACAATCCATCGGCGCGTGAGTGACAGCAAGAGGTTCGCCAGGTCGCACAGACGTGTAGTGCACCGTAGGCCGTGGGGTTATGATGACTCCAGCCGCATGGGTTGAGAAGTGGCGGCGGACCCCTATGAGTTGGCCGACGACTTCGGCGAGCTCTGGGCAGTCTTCCAGCGCACGCTGAACTTCTAGATCGTCAAAAGAGTCGCCCGCCTGCAGAACACGTTCGAACTTGTCGGCAGGAACGCTGCGGATGCGAGCAGTCTCTCGCACGGCTGCCCGAAGGCCAAACGTACTGTAGGTACCGATCTGTGCTGTGTGCAAGGCTCCGTAGCGCTCCCGCACGTAATCGAATAGCTCTGCACGCCTCTCCTGGCAGAAATCGAGATCGATGTCGGGGAAGCCTTTGCGGTGAGGGTTTAGGAAGCGTTCGAAGATTAATCCATGTGTTAACGGGTTAATATCGGTGATGTCGAGGCAGTAGGCTGTCATGCTGGCGGCTGCACTGCCTCGGCCAGGTCCCACGGGAATACCGACTCTTCTTGCGTACTGTACGATATCTGCTACGATGAGAAAGTAGTTGGAGAAGCCCAACGACTCAATGACTGCGAGTTCTGCGTTCAACCGTTCCTTGGCTGCCACTGCTGTGCAGCCACGGGCCGTCAATCCCCGAAAAGCGGCATCCCGTAGGTTGACAGGGTCTGGAGGGCTGGGAAGTGCCGAACCGAACTCCAAGACCACTTGGCAGCGCTGCGCAATGGAGCAGGTGTTGCCCAACGCCTCAGGGAGGTCGCCAAATTGGTCTGCGATGTCGTCCGGAGACCGCATCAAGCTCTCCAAGGGAGACGCTTCATCCCATGCCAGGTTATCGCGGAGCGCGCGAAGCACCCGAAGCGCCGGGCGTTGGTCGGCAGAAACAGCTGCAGCCAACGGTCCGATGGCTAGCTTGACACTGGGCAGCACCGTACGAATTTCGTCCCCTGTTGCTCTGGATTTGCTTGGGTGCGCGGTCTCAACCAAAACGAAAAAATCGTTCTCACCGAAGACCTCTCGGTACCAGGTACAGCGTGTGCGCGCCGCTGCCGCCTGTCCGTGATTGACTAGGTAAGCAATATCGCCATGCCTCTGAGGGCTTAAGGCGACCAAGCCGCTGGCGCACTGAGCCAAGGCCTCGGAGTCAGCAGGCTCGTTTCGAGAAGCGAGCTGCAGCAGATTACGGTATCCCTCCGTCGTTTTTGCGAGGAGTACGACGCGGGGTGTTATCGATGCATTCGGCACTGCAATGTCTAACTCCAGCCCAAAAATGGGGCGGATTCCCTCTTGAAGACACGCCTGGTTCCAAGCAAAGGCGCTCCCCATGGAGTTGTGGTCTGTCAGTGCCATGGTGTCCATTCCTAGTACGGCAGCCTGGCGAGCCAGCTGTTCTGGTTTGGTTGGCGACTCCAGCAGGGAGTAATCGCTTTTCGCGTACAGGTTCACGAACAAATACAGTACCTCCCACCGCAGGCAGCACAAAGAAGAGGGGTAACCCTCCTCCCTGTGCTGCCTCGAACGGCGTTGGTTTTCTTAGCTTTCCTTCGGACGAAGGCATCACAGCACCTCGTTTACCGGGTATTTAAGGTAAACGAGGTGAGCCGGCACTCGTCAAAATCAGGAAAACCAACAGCCTTCTTGAGCTACAAGTTAATGGTCTCGACCTGCGAAAAAATGTCGGTAACTGTTTCAGTCTCTTCGCGAATAATGTCGGCTCCCAAACCCTGGAGCTTCGCTTCCATGCCTTCATATCCGCGCTCAAGAATCTCTAGTCCGTAAACCTCTGTTCGTCCGCTGGCTGCTAGGGCAGCAATAACCAAAGCCGCGCCGGCCCGCAGGTCCGTAACCTCTACAGGAGCGCCCGTCAACTGCGTAACGCCGCGAATGATGGCACTCTCTCGCTCAACTTTGATATCGGCACCCATGCGGCGTATCTCGTCCACATAACGAAACCGGTCAAATATGGTCTCTCTGATAACGCTCGTCCCCTCAGCGATGGACATGGCAGCAACTAACGGCTGCTGAAGATCCGTGGGAAATCCTGGGTACGGTGTTGTCTCCACATCGATGGCTTTTAGGCCGTTTGGAGCTGTGACACGAACCGCGTTATCACCTTTCTCAATGATAATCCCAGCTTCTTCCATTTTCAGCATAGGGGAACGAAGATGCTCTGTTACGATATCCTTTACAACTACGTCGCCTCCGGTCAGCGCTGCAGCAAACATATATGTCCCGGCTTCGATGCGGTCCGGTATGATACTGTATTCTGTACCGTGCAGTGCCTCTACACCATCGATCCGAATGATGTCTGTCCCGGCTCCGCGAACCTTTGCCCCCATACCGTTAAGGAAGATAGCGAGATCAACAACTTCAGGTTCTTTCGCGCAATTTTCTAGGACTGTAGTGCCATCGGCGAGTGAGGCCGCAATCATCAAGTTGATAGTGGTGCCCACACTGGAGCGGTTTATGAAATAATTAATGCCTTTTAACTTGGGGCAGGATGCTTTCATGAACCCGTGCTCGATGTACACGTCCGCCCCCATCTGCGTAAAGCCCTTAATGTGGAAGTCCACCGGCCGAGAGCCAATAGAGCAGCCTCCGGGTAGAGGCACTTCTGCTTTGCCTAGTCTTGCGAGCAGCAGCCCGGCGCAGTAGAACGAAGCGCGCATACGGCGCACCAAGTTGTACGGTGCTTGGTGTGCCTTAAGGGTGTGCCCTTTGACGTGTAGTCTCCCCTTCGCGTCGAACCACAACTCAACACCCAAGCTGCGAAGTATGAGGCAGATTGTCCCCACATCTCCGTCGTGAGGAACGTTCTCCAAAACAGTCTCCCCTTCAGAAGCCAAACAAGACGCGACAATGATCGGCAGTGCGCTGTTTTTGGCGCCGCTGATATGTACCTCGCCTCGAAGCGGGCGACCACCGTTGATTACGTATCTAGCCACGGTACATCACCTCCAACCTATTTGAGAGTCTCGAGATAGTGCTGAACCATCTCTTCTAGTAAGTCATTGCGCTCGATGCGCTGAATTAGTGTTCTCGCGTCATTATGGCTTGTAATGTAGGAAGGATCGCCGCTGATAAGATATCCGATGATCTGATCCAAAGGATCGTATCCCTTCTCTTCTAACGCAGTACAAACCTTCTGCAGAACACTGCTGATGGCCAGCGTCTCACTGTCAATGGCCGAGAACATGCGAGTCTTATCGGAAATATCCATAGCGGTCCTCCTGACGATACCTCTTGATAGTTCTTAGATGGATACACATCCCTTCCCCACACAGTTGTTCTTTTCCTGCTGTGGAGTTAGAAAAATGCTCTTCATAGAGCTGACATGAAAGGGATTCGAAGTGCTTTGTGGAATTTGTAACAACGAGACATCACTATGATTGGAGGCAGTGAAATGAACGACAGACGGCTGTATCTATCACGCGACAAGGTAATCGCAGGTGTGGCAGGTGGAGTAGCGGAGTATTTCCGCATTGATCCGACAATCGTACGCCTGCTTTGGGCCTTTGCGGCGTTTACCGGCGCGGGAATCGTTGTGTATATCGTCGCAATGTTTATCGTGCCGGAAAGACCGAGGAACGAAACCATGGTTGGTACGCCTGACGACGGACCGGAACTACAGGATCCAGAGGTCAAAGACGAGGCCATCGAAGATCTAAAGCGCGCAGCTCGAGATTTGGCCGAATCTAGCGGCGAAGTGGCGCAGGATGTGGCTGAACGAGTCCGGCGCTCGGTAGAAAAACTTAAGGCCTCGGAAGGCAGTTCGGTTTCACCACGACCCTCTTCTCAAGTTCATCCGTCGGAACCCGCCGAGGGCAGTGAGTCAAAACGGAACCTGGGGATCATCCTGCTGTTAGTGGGTCTGTTCTTCCTATTCCGGAGTGTCGTGCCTTGGTTTCCGGCTGCTATCGTTTGGCCGCTGATTCTTGTGTTTCTCGGTGTCGTCTTTCTGATCAAGGGTGCAGGTGGCAGGTGATGCGGGCATGAGCTATGCCGTCCTCACCGCCAAGCATGTCTCGGGCTTCTGCCTCTGGCCCAGCCGGCATACCGACTACCACGTCGGCCGCAGTGTGGTGCGCACGGATGTGGTCGAGGCCTTCGTGCGTGCCTGCGACAGATGCGGCCTGATGCCAGGAGTTTACTACTGCTCGTGGGACAACCACCACACCTTCGGCTCGCGCACACCCAGCATGACCGACTCCGACAAGGCCTTCACCACCGGGGCCTACCGTGACTTCCAGATGCGGCAGATCGAGGAACTGCTTACCCGATATGGCCGCATCGAGGAGGTCTGGATCGACATCCCCGGCGTGCTCGGGCATGAAGGACGGCGCATGCAATACGAGCAGATCGCATCCCTGCAGCCCGACGCCGTCATCATGATGAACAATGGCTTTGGCGACGGTTCACGACTGAACTACAACAGTACCTGGCCGACCGACCTGATGTCCATCGAGCGCTGGCTGCCCTCGAGCAACCGCGGCTACCAGCCCTGGCACCATGTCTCTCACGGCGCGGCCATGATCGACACCGGCGAATCGGTACAGACCACGCGCGGCACGGCCGACGTGCGCCACTAGTATCTGCCCGGCGAGGTCTGCGACCCCATCGGCTATGACTGGTTTTTCCATGAACGTGACACCCTGCGGTCGGATCAGGAACTGCTGGGCATGGCGCTGGTCTGTCGGGCGCGCAAGGTCAACCTGCTCCTGGATGTGCCGCCAGACCGCCGGGGCATCATCCCCGCGCCAACCGTCGATGCGCTGCTGCGGCTGCGGCGGAATCTGGACCGACTGGGCTGTTGACCTTTGAAAGAGTCATGTTCGCCATTGCTCGACAACCCCAGCGCAGGTCCGGTGGCTTTGATATTGACCTTTAGAAAAGTAAAGTTCGCCGCGAATGATGGTCGATGTCCACCCATATGAGACCGCACGGAAGCCCCAAAGAGCTGGAGCGGCGGCGCTACAAGGCTGTGACGCTGCTGCG
>SLOG01000417.1 GCA_007132635.1 Limnochordia bacterium | reverse complement strand
TGTTTCATGGAAATCACGGCCAAGTTCTTCACCCCCTCTCAATTTGTTTTGCCTCCGCATCCCGCATCTAGCTGCAGAACCAATTAAAGGCACACCCGCAAGCTATTGGAACACGTGTGTTTTGCACCACTACGAATTGTACCACAGCCCCTCCAGCGAATCAAGAGGCGTTACTTTTTCGGCTCTCGAAGCCGCATGATTAGTTCTACCTCTCCTCTGCCAATACCCAATCGCTTGGCTACAGCTAACGGTTCGCAACCTTGCTCCAGCAGTTCAGCCACAGCTCCTACTTTGGACGACTGCGAAACCCGGTCACCTTCTCCAGCTTCCACCGGCATCGGTGATCCCGTCGGTCTGTTCGACGAAAAGCCCTTGTCAGTCGAACGCGCCTCTCGAATCCGCCGCTCCCATTCCTCGATCTGAACGTGCAGGCGCTGCTCTCGCTCTTCCAAGTCCTCGACCATCTGATCGTACATCGCTTCGAGCATCGAGAAGTCCTGACCTCGCCCCACGAAAAGCTGAGGCCGCAGTAGAAACACGACCCCAACCCCAAGAATGACTCCGAGCAGCAACACGATGATATACTCCATATCACACCTTCTTAGGCTCGTATATCCAGGGACCTGCCGCCCGGCCTACGCCCTTTGCGTCCTCGGGATTTCCCCTGGGCATCCTTATCCTTTTCTTTGCGCGCATCACGGCTCTTAGGGGTATCGCCAACCTTCTTTTGGCGATCAACCATCTGCTGCTGTACATCCGGCGCCAGCTTCCCAGCCATGCTGGCATCGCCTTCGCGCTGAGTTTTGGGCACCTGGTCTGCTCGAGTTACCAACACCTGGAAGTCCGGGAATTTGATGGACATGCGTCTTCCCCCTAAGGATATTGTGTTCCTCTAGACTAAAACGAGTTCATCGTTCTCGGCCCACAAATCTACGACTCCATCTTTGCCTTGAGAGAAGCAATAGCTTTGGTGTGGAGTTGGCATACTCTCGACTCAGAGATATTCAGAACATGACCGATTTCCTTCAATGTCAAGCTTTCATGGTAGTACATTGCCAAAACAAGCCTTTCGCGGTCTGGAAGGCCATCAATCGCTCGTCCTAGTGCCTCAGTCGTCTCCTCTTGAAGCAGCCCCTCATCGACAGGTTGGGAATCGTCCCGGACCGTGTCCAAGACACGAATCGGTTCATCCTCGCGTTCGCCGTTAATCACTTCGTCAAGCGACGCAATGGAAGTATGCCGGACCTCGTCCAGAAGAGTCAGATACTGCTCCAAAGATAGATCCATGGCATCAGCCACTTCATCATCCGATGGTGTGCGTCCCCATCGGTTCTCCAGCTCTCGCACCTGATTGTCCAGCTGGCGCGCCTTTGCCCGGACGCTTCGCGGTACCCAGTCCACAGACCGCAAACCATCAATAATACTTCCTCGTATGCGCGTGCTAGCATAGGTCTCGAACTTGACATCCCGTTCGGGTTCGTATTTTTCAATGGCATCCAGCAGACCAAAAACCCCATAACTCATTAAGTCATTGACATCCAAACGATGAGGTAGATGAATCGCCATGCGCCCGGCAATGTATTTCACCAATGGAAGATATCGTTCCACTAGTGTTTCGCGCGCTTCTGGATCGTTCGTCTTTTTAAAAGCACTCCACACTCTTTCCATCGACATCATCTTTCTATCAGCCCAACACGGCGGTAGATGATTAGACCAACCCCTTACGCCGAGACTCTAGCTGGCGTCGAAATACATACTGAATGATCTCCTGCCGCGCCTTGTCGTCAATATCGCCAAACGAAACACCATGGCCTATACCGAACTCGGTCGTTTCGACACGCACAACCTTTCCACCTAACCTAACGGTACCGGAGTCCAAGTACAAGACAACCAAAAGGCAGGTATCCAGCGGCAAAGATTCTTCCACTACCAGCAGGAGGCCGCCCCCACTCAAACTAGACACTCTACACGGCCGGCTTCCCTGCGGATGGTCTCCCGCATAGACGACGAAATGTGCATCCAAAGATACGTCAACGCGGACAAAGTCCCTTTCTTGAATCCGACTCCACACACCTAAAGGCTCCAAATCCAACATGGGAAGGCTGCCCTCAACATAGCGCCGAATGATGCAAAACTTAGCGCTGTAGCGACCTTCGCGTTTTGGATCAGTATCCCAATACTCCAGAGAAACCATCTGGCCCTGCCGCAGCGGTACCACACTACCATTATCCAAAGGAGCCGCCACTGTCACAGACTCATCCGCTACATCTTCCACTCGCGTCGGGTATGTCTCTACACCGGATTCCCCTTCGACACAGACTTCTACTATCTTGTTGATCTCCAGAGTCATTCGTAAGCTCCCTGTCCTCAATGTATAAGGTTATACACGCGACTAAAGAATCCCTTCAAACCGCGCCCCAAACCATCCTGTCCCGATGTCTTGCCAGCAATCTTTTCTGCAACGTGCTCAATAGAGCGACTCGCTGATGACGAAGGAAACGCAGTGATAAAAGCGCGCTGCTCGGATACTGCACGGCCCACATGGCCATCATAGGGTATGAACCCACCGTATGCGACTTCGCGGTTCACAAATTGCCGCAAGACGGCGTTGAGTTTCTCCACAACTTGCTGCGCCTGCCGAGGTGAATTGACCATGTTGACAATCACTCGGATCGCGGAGTCGGGGTTGCGCTGCAGTATAACCTTAATCATTCCATACGCATCCGTAATGGCTGTCGGTTCGGGCGTTGTTACCACGATGGTCTCGTCAGCCGCTAGAACGAAACTCAAAACGTTGCGGCCCAATCCGGCACCTGTATCAATAATGATGAAATCACTGTTGAGGTCTAACTGTTCGACAGACCGAACGAACCGTTCCAAATCCCATTCAGTCAAGTTCGCAACATCATAAACTCCGGACCCACCAGCGACTACTTTTAGGCCTAAAGGTCCTTCAACGATGATTTCGCCAACATCCTTTTCACTCTGAAGAACGTCCGTCAAGGTAAATTTCGGCGTTAAGCCCAGCAGTATGTCCACATTCGCCATACCCAGATCCGCGTCTAACAAGACCACGCTGTTGCCGGCCTGTATTAACCCGAGGGACAGATTGACGGACAAATTGGTCTTCCCAACGCCGCCCTTGCCACTTGTTACGGCGATCACTCGAGCCGATTTCCTGTCTCCGCGATTCGCCAAACGTCTAAGAGAATGCGCTTGATCATTCATGGCTAGTCCCCCAAGATGATGCTGGTCAGCTTCTCCCCATCGGCAAACTCTATATCCTCCGGAACGCTCTGCCCAGTCGTGATAAAAGACACGGGTACATCGGCCGCATCCACTGCATCGAACAAAACACCATAACACGTTGTTTCGTCCAGTTTCGAGACGATCAGTCTATGAATGCCGATCGACTGAAAATATCTAACTATGTCTAAGATATCACACCGCTTGGTCGACGCACTGACAACGAGATGGACTTCGGCTGTCGTCTGTTCGAGAAGAGTCCGCAACTCATCCATCTGCTTAGCATTTCGGTGGCTTCGCCCAGCGGTGTCGATCAACACCAGATCCTTGTCAGCGAATTTCTGCACCTCTTCGCTTAAATCGGCAGGTTCATGCACGATCTTTAACGGAACACCAATAATCTCGGCATACGACCGCAGCTGTTCCACAGCTGCCATCCGATAGGTATCAACGGTAATCAGGCCAACATCCTTACCCGCCACCAAAGCGTAGTTTGCAGCAATCTTTGCCAGCGTCGTCGTCTTCCCCACACCAGTCGGACCCACCAAAACCACAATGTGTCGGTCGTCATCCAAAGCCCAAGGTTCAACGGCTCTCATTCGCTGCTTAAGGGCGACACGCAGCTGGCTCCAGATCTTCGCGGCATCCGACCAGTCTTCTTCCGACATCGCCGAAAGCGCTTCAGTTATCAAGCTCTTCGCAGATTCGCGGCCAAAATCTTGGGCCGATAGCCTCTGGAAAACAGTCTGGACGGCCTCAGGCCAACGGCGCTGGTCGGATAACTGCTGCTCCAACTTGGGACTGGGATCCGGCTTCACTTCTTTCGCGGCATCGCGTTCTCGAGCCCGCCGCCTCGCAGCATCGCGGCGTTCTTGGGAGACATTGGGATCAACGGCACCGATAACCTCAAATCTCGGTTTGCGAAAGCGGCCGAAAATCTTGAAGATCCCCGTATGGCTGATGCGCTTCGTATGCAAGACCACAGCATCGTCACCAAATTCCTGCCGGAGCTGGGTTACGGCATCGTTTACGCTGTTCCCAACAAACTTTTTAACTCGCATCGGGCCACTTCACCGTCCCCACTGCCTGTACTTGTGCATCCGAGACTACCTCGTTATAGCTGAGAACGATTAAACGAGGAATTGTGCGTTCAGTCAGTCGTTTCAGTGCCATACGAATATTGGGTGAGACCAGGACTATGGGATGGGGAATTGGCGCCCCGTCTAAAGCCTCAGCCAAATTCTGAAATAGCGTCTGGAGAAGACGCGGATCCAGCGTGACCACTATGCCTCGTTCCGTATGTTCAATACCTTCCGCAACAGTTTCTTCCCACTGCTGTGCCAAAGTGAGAACAGCCAAAACACCGTTTTCCTCAAACATTTTCGTAATCTGACGAGCTAGTGCTTCCCGCACATACTCCGTTAGGAGATCCACGTCCTTGGTCAGCGGTGCGGTATCGGCCAGTGTCTCTAGAATTGTCAGCAGATTTCGGATCGGGACACCTTCGCGCAGAAGGTTCTGCAGAACCTTCTGTACCTCGCCCACACTCATCACGTTAGGTATTAACTCGTCGACGACAGCTGCATAGTTCTCTTTGAGGCTGTCAAGCAAGGTCTGAACTTCCTGACGTCCCAACAGCTCATGCGCGTGACCTCGAATAACCTCCGTTAGGTGCGTCGCCAATACTGACGGTGGATCCACGACAGTATAACCGGCGTTTTCGGCCGCCTCGCGTTCACCGTCTTCAATCCATAAAGCATCCAATCCAAACGCCGGCTCCGTGGTTGGTATTCCGTGCACCTTCTGAGTAACTCCGCCAGAATCCATGGCCAAATAATGGCCAGCCATAAGATCGCCCGCTGCCACCTCGACGCCTTTTATCTTAATCGAATAGGCGCCTGGTTCGAGCTGGAGATTGTCACGAATGCGGATCACCGGCACCACCATGCCCAACTCCAGCGCGCACTGCCGCCTCAGCATGGTTATGCGATCCAACATGTCCCCACCCTGGTCTGTATCAACTAACGGGATCAAGCTGTACCCAATCTCCAACTCAATTTGATCCACCTGCAGAAGAGACAGGATGTTCTCTGGTTTCTGACTCTCTTCCATAGCTTCGTTCTCATGCTCATCCTGCTCCTGAACGGATATCTCCTGCTGCATTTTGTGAGTGAAAAACGCAACCGAACCGGCCAGCACGCTGAGCACAAAAAACGGAAACAGAGGCAACCCCGGTATCATCGCGAACCCAAAGAGGATGACTGCCGCAATGCCCAAGACTTTCACGTTCGAGAGAAGCTGTTTGATCAAATCCTGGCCAAGGTTGCCTTCCGACGCGGCGCGAGTGATGATGATACCTGTGGCCGTACTGATGAGCAGCGCCGGAATCTGTGAGACCAAGCCATCGCCAACCGTCAGCAGCGTGTACCGCTGGACTGCTTGATCAAACGCCAGTCCGCGCTGACCCATTCCCACAGCCAAGCCGCCAATGATGTTGATCAGCGTTATGATGATGCCGGCAATCGCGTCGCCCTTTACGAATTTCGAAGCCCCATCCATCGAGCCGTGGAACTCAGCTTCCCTCTCGATGGTGGAACGCCGCTCACGGGCCTCTTTCTCGGTAATCAAGCCGGCGTTAAGATCCGCATCAATGCTCATCTGCTTGCCGGACATCGCGTCCAAGGTAAATCTAGCAGCCACTTCAGCCACACGCTCAGAACCTTTTACAATAACCACAAACTGGATCACGACGAGTATCAGGAAGATGACGAACCCAACAACATAATTCCCGCCCACAACAAAGTTTCCAAATGCTAGGATAATCTGGCCGGCCATTCCGCGCAGCAAAATCAACCGCGTGGACGAAATATTAAGAGCCAGTCGAAACAGCGTCGTGATAAGCAGGAGCGAAGGGAACACTGCCAGTTCTAGTGGGTGTTTCACATTCATGGTTAGCAACAAGACCAACAGAGCCAAACTAATATTGGTAGCGATAAGCAGATCAAGCATGAAAGGAGGCAGCGGCAGAATCATCATCACTATGATCAACACAATCCCGAGCACAACGTACAAGTCACTGTACTGCGAAAACCGCCTCACGGAATCCATGGTGCGAGCCAAACTGCCACCTCCTAACCAAGGACGAAACGCCCATCGCTACGCTTTACGGCGGAGCCTATAGACAAACGCCAAAACCTCTGCCACAGCTGGGTATAATTCCTCGGGGACTTCCTGCCCTATTTCGGCTGCCTTATACAATGCTCTAGCCAAAGGCGCATTCTCAACAACTGCAATCCCGTTTTCGCGACCTAACTCCTTGATCTTTAGTGCCACAAAACCTGCACCTTTTGCCACAACTTCTGGGGCGCTCATGGATCCCGGATCATAGCGGAG
>SLOG01000298.1 GCA_007132635.1 Limnochordia bacterium | reverse complement strand
GTGCTTTCCATACGAGGACGCGGCCGGGTGATCGTCGCTGAGGTGCGCGGGGAGACTCGCAAAGGACGCACTAGTCTGCTCTTACAGCGCTTAATCTGATTGGAGAAGGTGATATCATGCTTAAGCCCATTGATATCCATAATGCCGAATTTAAGCGGACATTCAAAGGTTACAGTGAAGAAGAGGTCGACGCGTTTCTTGCCAAAGTTGTCGGCGAATACGAACAGCTGTTTCAGGAAAACAAGCGTCTGCGCGATGAGGTCCAGACCTTGAAGCGGCAGTTGGGAGAGCTTCAGTCCAAAGACGACGATATCTATGGACTCATCGCTCTGGCCAAACAGACGGTCGAAGAGGCGCGTGATGTGGCGACGAGTCAGGCAGATAGCCTGGTTACGACCGCCAAACTTCGGTCTGAGCGCCAGGTAGCGGAAGTGGAAAATGAGCTGCAGCGTAAAAGGCAGCGAATACAGCAGCTTGCACGAGAGGAAAAGCTCTTTAAAGAGCGTATGAGGCAGTTAATGGAAAGCTTCTGGTCCATGCTCGAACGCACAGAGCTGGAAATTCCATCAGAGGAGACAAAGGTATATCGGGATTTGGGCTTGGACACCGAAACGAAAGAGGCTTCCGATGAGCCATCGACTGATTAGTTGATGACTTAAGCGCGTTGACATTGTCGAAACGCCCTTGTATAATGGGTTTAATCATAGTAAATCGGGAAGTGCAATGAAGGGGACAGTACGGGCAGACAGACAGTTACAGAGAGTCGAGAGTTGGTGGAAACTCGGCACTGGAATCTGCAGGGAAGATCACCCCAGAGCAACCGGTCGATGATGCTGCTGCATTGGAGGCTGTGTCGGTGGTTCCGTTAAAGCCAAGAGAGTGGAGGCCGTTGATGGCCTCAATTAGGGTGGTATCGCGGAGTACAACTCGTCCCTTGTTTTTATGGGCGAGTTTTTTTGTTTTATCATGATGAAGGAGGAAGGCTATGAGTATCGTTGATTATCAGAAAACGCTGCAGCTGCCGAAGACAGATTTCCCCATGCGAGCTAACCTGCCGAAGCGCGAGCCAAAAATGCTTGAAGAGTGGGAACAGCAGGATTATTATGGGAAACTACAGGCTTTAGGTCGTAAGGAGGAACGCCCACTTTTCGTGCTTCACGATGGTCCTCCTTACGCAAACGGCCACATTCACATCGGCACAGCGTTAAACAAGGTTCTCAAGGATTTCGTAGTTCGGTCTCGGTCGATGGCCGGATGGCGGGCCCCGTATGTCCCAGGTTGGGATGCCCACGGACTGCCGATTGAACTTCGGGCTATCCGCGATCTCGGCATGAATAGAGAAGCAATTGATGTTATGGAATTTCGGCGGAAGTGTCGGGAATATGCTATGAAATACTTGGATATACAACGTGAGGAATTCAAGCGCTTGGGTATCTGGAGCCAGTGGGATGATCCCTATCTGACAATGGATCCTGTGTATGAAGCAGTGCAGATTGAGGTGTTTGGACGCATGGCGAGTCGCGGGTTTATCTACAAGGCCCTGAAGCCCGTGTACTGGTGTGCAGATTGTGAGACCGCTTTGGCGGAAGCAGAGATCGAGTACGATGATCATAAGTCTCCGAGTATCTATGTGAAGTTTGCTGTGAAAGACACTCGTGGTGTTCTTCCTGAGGACTCGAATATCGTGATCTGGACGACGACGCCTTGGACCATTCCGGCAAATCTGGCGATCACGGTTAACCCGAGACTCTCTTATGTACTTCTAAAGACCGAGCGAGGAAGTCTGTTGGTGGCGAAGGGTCTGCAGGAGAGTTTCTGTGAGAGTGTTGAGATTGTTGATTGTGAGGTTGTTGGTGAGTGGCTTGGTGCAGACTTGGAAGGAATCATCTGTCAGCACCCGCTCTATGATGACCGTGAATCCATGGTGATCTTGGGCGATCATGCGACGCTGGAAGCTGGTACCGGGTGTGTTCACACAGCTCCGGGCCATGGGCAAGAAGACTATTTGGTGGGTTTGCGCTATGACCTGCCGGTGTTCGCTCCAGTCGACTCGCAGGGGAAGTTCACTGCAGAAGCTGGACCCTATGCGGGTATGCGCACGACCGATGCCAATAAACGGATTACCATGGACCTTGACGCTTGCGGAGCCCTTCTGAAGTTAGATTTTGTAACCCATTCCTACCCCCACTGCTGGCGCTGCAAAGAACCTGTGTTTTTCCGGGCTACTGAGCAATGGTTTGCGTCGTTGGATGGATTTCGGCAGGAGATGCTCGAAGCTATTCAGGACATCACGTGGATTCCTGGATGGGGCATTGATCGCATTACTAACATGGTGCGGGACCGTGGCGACTGGTGTATTTCGCGACAGAGACGGTGGGGTGTGCCGATACCCATCTTTTACTGCGAGTGTGGAGAGACGATCATTGACGAAGCTACGACTGCTTCTGTAGCGAGCGTATTTCGTACGGAAGGTTCGGACGCCTGGTTCACCTACGAGCCCGTTAAATTGCTCCCGGATGGCTATCGTTGTCCAACGTGCGGCGGCAGCGAATTCTCAAAAGAAGAAGACATTATGGATGTGTGGTTTGATTCCGGCGTTTCGCATGCTGCCGTTTTGAAAGAGAACGGAGACCTGCGCTGGCCGGCAGACATGTACTTGGAGGGAAGCGACCAGCATCGAGGGTGGTTTCAGTCAAGTCTTTCCACATCGATTGCGGCCTTTGGCGAGCCTCCTTATCGCAGTGTGTTGACGCATGGATTCGTTGTAACGGGGGATGGCACCAAGATGTCAAAGTCTTTAGGCAACGCGGTTGAGCCCCACGAAGTCACGGGGAAGTATGGTGCCGACATACTGCGTTTGTGGGTGGCGTCTGCTGAGTACCGAGGGGATGTAAGGGTCAGCGAAGATATTCTCAAGCAGCTTGCCGAGGCTTATAGGCGTATACGTAACACTGCTAGGTTTATCCTCGGGAATTTGGCTGACTTTTCCTTGGAGGAATTTGGAGTCCCGTACAACGAGCTTCCTGAACTGGAACAGTGGGTACTGGCTCAACTCGCTCGCTTAAGCCAGCGAGTCCGCCAAGCCTACGATCGGTACGAGTTTCACACGGTATACCACAGTCTGCATCACTTTTGTGCGGTGGATCTGGGTGGGTTCTACCTAGATGTTCGAAAGGACTCACTCTACTGCGATGCCCAAAACGATAGGGTGCGCAGGGCGGCACAGACGGTGATGTACAGAATTCTTGATGAACTAACCCAACTAATGGCGCCAGTGTTAGCGTTTACTGCTGAAGAGATTTGGCAGGGTCTACCCGGGAGGCCCTGCGAGAGCGTGCATCTTGCCAGGTGGCAGCCCCTCCCCGAGGAATACCACAACGAATCTCTCTCGGAGAGATGGCGAGTGCTTCTCGAAGTGCGTCGGACTGTATCGAAAGCTCTTGAAGATGCCCGGACAGAAAAGGTCATAGGCAGCTCCAATGAAGCGACAGTGATGTTGTTTGCTGATAAGGCAACACGGGATGTGTTAAACACCTTTGAAGACACGCTGCCAATGCTCTTTATCGTCTCAGAGGTAGTTATAGAACCGCTGGAGTCAGCAACCAGTCGTTCCGCTAATGATGCCGATGCGGTAACAGCCGAGGTGATCCACGCAACAGGATGCAAGTGTGAACGATGCTGGCGGTATTCGGAATCTGTTAGCTCTGACACGGGACAGCTCTGCCGTCGATGCTTCGCTGTCGTCAAAAACCTAGAGCTGACGTAGTAAGCGAGGAGATGCCGTGCGATATTTGCCGATAGCTCTTGCAGTATTTGCACTTGATCAGCTGTCTAAGGCTTTCGTGAGGGCAGTATTGGTTCCTGGCGAACGCCTGCCGGTTTTGCCACCTATCCTCTATTTCACGTACGTGGAGAATCCCGGGGCTGCATTTGGCCTGTTTGCCGATCATCAGTGGCTGTTTATCGGACTCGGCACAGCAGCCCTCGCCTTTCTCATCGTGTACCGTAAAACGCTGTCTGAACAAACCCGCTGCATCCAGCTGGGTGTAGCTCTGGCTGCTGGAGGCTCCTTGGGAAATCTAATAGACCGCATTCGATGGGGGAGCGTTGCTGATTTCGTCGACATTACCATTTGGCCGATTTTCAATATTGCAGACGTCTGCATCGTCTTAGGTGTGGCGTTGTTAATGCGGGAGGTCATTCGATATGGTCGATGAGCCTCTAAGGCAGGGATTGTATAGATTTGAGGTGACAGATGAGGAGGCATCAGCAGGGGCCACTCGTTTGGATGTCTTCGTTGCCGATAAGTTGCGGGTACCGCGTTCTCAGGTGCGCAAGTGGAATGACGCGGGGCACATCACTGTTAACGGAGAAACAACGAAGGCGGGTTATCGAGTACGAGAAGGTGATCATGTGGATGTCTTCGTTCCTGCTTTGAGATCGTTGACTGCAAAACCTCAGCCCATTCCTCTAGACATTGTGTATGAGGATAACGACTTGATCGTTATTAACAAGGGAAGCGACTTGGTGGTGCATCCAGCGCCGGGCCACGAGGACGACACAGTGGTGAATGCCCTATTACATCACTGCAGGGATCTATCCGGGATCGGGGGCACACTTCGTCCTGGTATCGTCCATCGGCTGGACAAAGACACCACCGGTCTTATGGTGGCCGCCAAAAATGATAGGACCCATCAAGCCCTTAGTCAGGCGATACAAGCTCGCGAGGTCAAAAGGCATTACCTGGCTTTTGTTCATGGAATACTGAAAGAGTCTCCATTGGTGATTGACCGGCCGCTTGGGCGCCATCCTCGGGATCGCAAGAAGATGGCGGTGGTACCTGGCGGGCGTTCAGCAGTAACTCACTGTTTTGTCCGCAAACGTCTGGCTCAGTTCACTTTGGTCGAATGCCAGTTAGAGACGGGGCGTACGCACCAAATCCGGGTTCATCTGGCTGCGTGTCACCATCCCGTTGTCGGTGACTCGGTCTACGGTCCGAATAGGCAGGCTTTTGGCTGTAAGCGGCAGCTTCTCCATGCCCATTACCTTGCATTTGAGCATCCTACCAAGGGGTTCATGGAATTTCGCGCCAAGCTTCCGCAGGATTTCCGCGAGATTCTGCGAAAAGCATGGCAGATAACAAAGCAGGAAGGGGGTGAGTGATTTTGAGTTTCGCGGAGAAAACGCAGATAATGGATGAAAACGCGATTCGGAGGGCGCTGACGCGCATCGCGCACGAGATCATTGAACGCAACAAGGGTACATCGAATCTAGTCTTGGTTGGCGTGCGCACCCGTGGTGTGCCGTTGGCCCAGCGTCTAGCTGAGCGTATCGAATCGATTGAAGGAGTTGAAGTTCCTGTCGGGTTCTTGGATATATCTCTGTATCGTGATGACTTGTCGGTGATTGACGATCAACCGAAGATCAACAGGACAGACATATCGTTTCCTGTCGGCGGACAGCGCGTTGTTTTGGTTGACGATGTCCTCTATACGGGGCGCACGGTGAGAGCGGCTCTCGATGCTCTTGTCGATCATGGGAGGCCCGAGTCAATCCAGCTTGCAGTATTGGTCGATCGGGGTCACCGCGAGCTTCCGATCCGAGCAGACTACGTTGGTAAGAACGTGCCTACTTCCAGTGAAGAGATTGTGGCGGTGCGCCTGTGCGAAGTCGATGATGATGAGAAAGTCGTCATTCTAGAAAAAAGTGATAGCACAATCAGTTGAAAGGGATGATTCCATGGCTAACCGCAAAATCGAAGTGAATGAGAGGCTGCCGCTTCTGCAGATGCTTCCCCTAGGTCTGCAGCACCTGTTTGCTATGTTTGGTGCAACAGTTTTGGTACCGCTGTTGACTGGACTCCCGCCCGCCGTTGCTCTCTTCACTTCGGGGAGTGGGACGCTTCTTTTTATTGCGATAACTAGAGGCCAAGTGCCGGCGTATCTTGGTTCTTCTTTTGCGTTCATTGCGCCGATTCTCGCTATATCGGGGATGTGGGGCCTGCCCTATGCCCTAGGCGGTGCCATGGTGGTGGGAGCCGTCTATGTCATTGTATCCTTGATCATCTCCAAAATTGGACTAGATTGGATAGATCGTGTGCTTCCGCCGGTGGTTATCGGTTCGGTTATTATCGTGATTGGCCTTGGGTTGGCTAGTGTCGGTGTGGATATGGCTGGTCTCAGCAGTGACAATGTGACGCTTGGGAATCCCAATATCCGTATTTCCTTAGTTACGTTGATTGTGACAGTGTTAGCATCTATGCTCCTGAAAGGCTTCTTTGCTGTGATCCCCATTCTGATTGGTATTGTAGTGGGCTATCTGTTCGCCTTGACGCAAGGAGCTGTGGATTTCACATTGGTGCGAGAAGCGGCTTGGATTTCACTGCCGGATTTTACGGCACCGAAATTCAGCCTCGCTGCTATCACTATGATGGTTCCTGTGGCGTTGGTCACGATTGCTGAGCACCTAGGCGACGTGATGGTTATCAGCAAAGTGGTTGGCAAGGAATTCCTCAAAGAGCCTGGCCTCCACCGTACTCTATTGGGCGATGGAGTAGCCACCGCCTGGGCTGGTTTGTTTGGCGGGCCGCCGAATACTACATATGGAGAGAACGTTGGCGTGTTAGCGATTACGCGGGTTTT
>SLOG01000064.1 GCA_007132635.1 Limnochordia bacterium | reverse complement strand
TCCTGCGGGTCGTCCAAGCATCTGCTGAATGACCCATTGTCTAATCCACTTGTCCCACAATTCCATGCAAGGTCGGCGTTCTCCTTCTTAGGTAAATCGGCGGAGTCTTTCCCAAGCCATGGAACCGCTTAGTCAAAGGAAAGGAAGGAATCCACTGCAATATCTGGAAACAAGTACAGTCTCAGCAGCTCAAAAAGACAGACGACAGTTGGGAGGGTCATCATTGCCACAAATGCGTGCAAATATCTTCGCAGCGATTCTCGGCGTTGAACTCCTGCTCTTCTTTAACATGGACATGTTTCTATCTGGTTTCCCATTATACATTACCAGCTTGGGCATCAGCGAAGACCGCATGGGCGTGCTCTTTGGAACATTTATGGTTGCGGGCATGCTCTCTCGCCCGTTATTGGCCCGTTTGGCGCAGCGCTGGGGGCAAAAGATCGTATTGGCGTTAGCGACCGTGGTGGCGTTCACTGCTCCATGGCTGTATCTATACGTCGACAGCTTTGGAGGTATTGTGGCGGTACGGTTATTCCACGGTTTGGTACCGGGCAGTTTCATCATGGCCGCCCAACTGCTGTTAATTCGTGAGTCCGGCGAAGACCACAAGGCCGTGGGCCTCGGCCTTTTCGGACTGATGGGCGCTCTCAGCATGATGGTCATGCCGTATTTAGGCGTCTACATACTGCAATCGTTTGGCCGTGTGGCTTGGTTGGCCACCGCCAGCGTCTTTGGTGGTGCAGCGATGGCGGTGTTTTGGCTGCAGGTCAGACCCAATGCCCGTGAGGTGGAAACGGTGCGCGAACGTCCCGCGCCGCTGAACATCCGGCTTATCGCTGTTCCGCTTGCCTCCAACGTCCTGCTGGCCCTCGCCTTCGGCTCAGTCGTCACCTATGTCACGACATACGCGGTCTCCATGGGTTACACGAATCCCGGTCAGTTTTTTACCGCATTAGCGGGAACCAACGTCGTGATCAAAATTCTCTTCTCGCTGTACGGAGACCGCTTGCCTCAGAGGCTCGCCATGATTCCGGGCGCAATCGTACTGGCGGCAGGATTGATGCTGCTCGCATACCCTCCGAGTTCAGCCTGGATAGTAGGCAGTGCCGTGCCGATAGGGGCCGGTTTCTTCACCGTCACGGCCATGATGATGCTGAACATCGCCAACGCTGTTCCTGGCGTGCAGCGTTCTATGGCCGCGGCTCTTTTCATGAACACAATGGACCTTGGTATCGGAACCGCCAGCATCGTCTTAGGGATTGTCGTGACCAGAGGTTCGTATCAACTCTTATACACGCTCGCTGCGGTTTCCACACTCTTAGCCCTCGCACTCATCGCAGTCAGACTTCGAGAGCGTCCCGCCGTTCCGGCGTCGCCTCCTGATGCCAGCCATTGATGCCGCTACCAGCTATGCCGTTTCTAGTGGTTCTTTCAGGAGAACCATACCGAAATACGTCACTGTGTTCTGTCCATTGATATACTTCATCCCGGCCTGCTTTGCTATGTGGCTGACATACATACCGTAAGCCTCTAGCGACGTCGTCGCCTCATCGGGAAAGCGGCAGGGTTCGTCGTTGACTCGGGCGCACACCGAGCAGAACGAGCATCCCCCTGATCCCAAGACCACTGCGTCGCCGAACCTGTCTCTCGCTAGGCGCTGGAGGCTTCGTACGACCTCATTGTGTCGATCTGCCGCCTCCGTCATGCCTTCAATGTCATACGAGTCCTTCAGCGACGAGATGCTCTGAAACAAAACGGCCGATTGATAGCCCTTTGCCCGCTCAATCAACTCAAAAACATCACCGCAAAGAGGAGGGCATGTCCAATTGCGATCGTAATTGCCGCAATAGTTTTCCTCGCATGCTTTCCTTGCCGCGGGATCAAACTTGATATCGGAAACAGCTAAAGCTCCGCTTTTTGTCGCACCTAATTCGACGATGGTCTCACGGAGCTGTTCGATCACTGGATTCATCCGCATCTCCACTCCCCACTGTTGCTATCCTGTTGCTATTTTGAATCCCCCGAGAAAATCAACTGCCTTCTAGATTGGTTGGCTCAGAACATCCAACTCATGCACGTCACAGGCCAATTTTCGGAGTTGTTGAGTCACGGCAGCATGTTCCGCTGTAGTCAGAGTGCCGCTGCTGGAGCTCTCAATCAGCTCCTTCATAGACCGAAGCTTCGTTTCCATGCGTTCGAGTGCTGCCAAGCGCACTCGCGTCCATTGCAGCTCAACGACAAGCGCATCAGCAAACGCAGTGCCTTCCATGGCTCTCAAACCCCTTTTTCATCGATGCAGAGAACACGTTCTCGCATCGTGAGCGCGGCCGGTTCGGCCTCAACGGCGTTGAATCCTTCGATGATTTCCAGAGTAAATAACCCTTGGTAGTCTGCCGTCAGCATTCGCCCAACCCAATCAAGCACCACGGGACTGCTGGCCTCCGGGTCTGTCTGGACAGTGTCCCAGCCTTGCTCACCGCAGGGACGGATATGGCAGTGGCCGACCCGAGACATAAGCGCCTCCCAGTCAGGGGGCTTAAGCCCTTGAATAATATAGTGACTGGCATCAAGAGTCAACTGCAGCTGGGGGAACCAGTCCAACAACTGCTCTGCCTTGTCCACATGCTGCGTCCATTGGCCGTAATGAGTCTCCAACATCATGGGCACACCATGGACCATAAAGACGTCGTATAAAGGCTGAAGGTAACCTCGTGCTTTTTCTGCATCCCAATCCAAGGGCGGTGCGGGCAGAGTCACCCCAGCGGCTGCACCAAAGCTGCTGGCAGCACGGCACACAGCATGCGTTTGTTCGAGCAGCGATACGGGATCGGATGTGCTGCCAAAACCAGCATTGATTGATGCGGTCTGAAGACCTGTTTCCTCTAATACGGCCCGCAGAGGGTCGGCATAGCTGTGAAAATCGGCTGCCAAAGCCTCGGGCCCAAATTCGGACCAGCCGTTTAGCAGACCGAGATCGATACAGGGAAAACCTAGTTCATGGGCACGAGCCACCGCATCCTTAAGCGGCTGCGTCACCCAAGTGAGAGAACTGACACCCAACCGTTTGCGTTCCATCACTCCACCTCCTGGCGTAGACTGCGGATATCGACAGGTTGGCCAGACACTCCGGATTTCCAGAGTCCGTGATCAACAAGCATACCATGCCAACCACTTTCCCATGTTGACTCTGGAGGGCCGCCCGCAAGCAGAGCCTCAGCGGCAGAACCGATACTCTGGCGGAAACTAAGGCCGTTATCCCGTTCAGGCTGGCTCCACTTTTCTGCCGCCAAATTTGGGCCATCGGGAAGCCACCCAGCGTAACCCACCATGTCTCCTGACCAATTCAAGCCGCGGATGCCAAAGACTCGGCCAGATTCGAAGACGGCGTTTACAGAAAACGGCAGGAAATCCAAGCCCTGCTGATACGACGCTGCCAGGCTGCACACCAAGCCCGACGGAAACTCGAGCCGAGCCGTCATGGCAGGCCCGGGTATATAGATCATGTCATCAGCAATTCGAAATTTCTCTCGGAAACCATCGGGCCAGTCCCGCTGCGTCCCTTGAGCCGATACCATTTCCGGCATTCCACTCAGCCACAGGACGGCCTCCAGCAAATGGTGAAAACAAAAGGAATGCGTGTTTACGCATAGGAACCTTAGAGAACCGTCTCTTTGCGAGTCTACGGCTTCCTTAAGCAATCGCAGCGAAGGGAAAAAGTGGTAGTTGTAGTTGATCCCGTTCCAGACGCCGCTTTGAGAGGCAGCCTCAACCATCTTCAATCCGTCGGACAGTGACGAGGCCAGGATTTTCTCAGAGAACACGGGGATGCCCGCAGACACGGCGGCCAAGGCTGGCCCTGCATGGACGTGTTCAGGAGTACAGATATCGACGATATCCGGGCGAGCGACCGCAAGGAGTTCGGCTAGCGACGCGTACGCCGCTGAGCCCACACCCCACTGGGCTGCTTTTGCTTCAGCCGCTTGAATGCGAATATCCACCACGCCAGTGATTTCGGCTAGCCCACTCTGCAGCCAGCCTGCAGCATGGCTGTCCGATATGCCTCCTGCGCCGACTATTGCGACCTTGAGCTTCTGCATGATGCCACCTCCCTTTTCAGATGTCCACCTGTTTCTTCTCTGAATACGACTTTGACATACAGCAGCGTGTTCCTCTTTTCGAGTCAGAGCGATGAATCGATTTATCTCACATCGTAAACAGGAAATCACCGCTTTGCGCCGAATATTGGGAGAAACCTCGTGCGGACACTTGGATGCACGGACTCCGAAGGGAATGAGTTGATGAAAGACATTTTGGAGGCCATAGGTTGTCACGTCCTGTGGGCTGTTGTCGCCGTCGGTATATTCTACTGTGTCTCGATCCTACGCGAACTCTACTTGGTAGTCTTCGCGTTTTTGGGCATGAACCACTGGGTGATCGGGGCCGTCGATAGATTTGCCCTGGTAGGGATGACCGTCATAGGCTTCGGCCTACTCATCTGGTTTCTGGACATGATCTCGAAAAAAGGCCTGCGAGCCTTTCTTCTAGTGGCTGCGGTTCAGGTCATTCTGGTCACTGCCATGCAGCTGACCCGGTCGCTGCTTTTGAGCACTCTATCTCCCCACTTCCTTAATAACGATGATCTTTTGGTGTTCGGCGTCTCGCTCGCGCTCGGCCTCGGCTTTCTAAAAGCCCGACAGATTCTACAGGTCCAACAGGAGAGCCGAGCCTAGCAGGCAGTTGATTTTCTCGATTTTGACGAGTGCCAGTTCACGTCGTTTACCTAAAATGCCAGGTAAACAAAGTGCTGCGATGCCCTCGTCCGTAGAACAGCGGAGAAAATCAACGCCTTCCTAGCAAGGTGGACCCGGAGCGAGTTCATGCAGTGCCTGCTGCAGGTCGTTAAGAAGATTCTGCCGGACAGAACCGGCCGGCTGGTCTACGAGGACGCGCTCCACAAGCTCCCAGAGATCCTCCAATACGCGTCGCGCGCGGAAGTAACCAAGGCTTGCAGAATTGAGTCGAGTGCCGGGCCATTGGCGACAATAGGTCTCCCAAAATTCTTCGAAGTAGGGGCGATCGATAAGCGCCATGAAATCCGCTTCCAGGGGTGCTACTGCCAGCCCTTCCCAGTCAATCAGAACGAGGCCTGAACTGGTTTCCATCAGGTTCCACGGGTGGAGGTCCGTGTGACACAATACCGTCGGCAGCCCTAGTTGCGCGATGATCTGGCCTTGCTCGTCGACAAAGTCTCCTAACCGAAGGATACGGTCAGAGTAGGTTGAAAGGCAGTCGGTCAAATCTTGGGGCCACGTCTGATTGCCTTCACGGAAAAGGCTTCCGAACTGCCTGCCGTATGGAACGCAGTACGATAACGCCAAAGGTTCCACCGACAGCGGTAGCGGTAGTTGAGCCCGCTGCAGGCCGTGCAGCTCGGCTGTTATCTCGGCGAATGTCTGTACCTGCAGTGAATTTAACGGCGCGTCACCGATAGTCGATCCCTCAATGTATTCATACAAGAGGTAGATAGCCTGTTCGTCCTCGACGTTCGCCCCGCCCCGTCGCGTGAAGACTGGTTGCGGCAGACGATTCTGCAGCGGTGTACACTGATCCATCCACTGTAGAACAGGAATATACACGTCTATGGTTTTCGTCCAACGAGGCGTCGATGCCCAGCGTTTGTCGTATACCTTCAAAAAAACCGTCCTCGAAGTCGTTTCCACCCGAAAAGCCAACGCTGACCAACCGCCTGGTTGGGTCTCTATGTGCAGCGTCTTGAGGCCATAATGCAGGTCTAAGATCCCTGTCAGTCGTTCGTGGTTCATGACACGATAAATGGCCGCAGGCAGGACCGAAGCGCCGCCTGCCACGCTTGAAAGCGAGGCATGAGAGTAAAGTTGATCACTTCGTAGGGGCTCGCGTCACTGACATTCTCGAGACTTTGGACCATCCAATCAAACCCGTCACGCAACTCGTCGGTGTGCTGCTGTAGGTTTTCCCTGCCGGTGTCACCGCCGGACGGCAGAATAGAGAATTCCAACAACGTGCGCTCCACAGCAGAGAACGCCTCCATTGTGTCCGTCAGGACCCCCAACGCCTCCTCACTGGCCTTTTGTCCACTGTGACGGCGCGCGAGTTCTAGAGCTTCATGCATCGTTTCTGTCAAATCGATAACCTGCTTTGCCGCTTCTGTGTTCATCCAATACCCACTCCCCTTTTTCTTAGCCCACAACTTCTCTCTCTTTGGTCCGTCTCCTGCTCGAAACTCTCGAATCCGAGTCATCGCAGCGGACAGCACGTTCTGCGCACTCTGCGCACTCAGTCATCTCAGCCTGGTAGGCATCACGTTCTCGGTTAAGCTGCCGGTTTAGGCCGATGGCCAAAGCCCCTGTCATAACGATAGTGAGGGCGTCAGCAGTAGGCTGGGATGCGATAACCCCATACATGCCGAAATACTGGGGCAGTATAAGCACCGCCGGGATTAAGAGCAGTCCCTGTCGAGAAACCGAAAGCACCCCAGCTGGCAAAGCCTTCCCCAATGCTTGAAACAAGGAGAAGTAGACCAGCTGGAAACCCAGAAGAGGAAACGGGATACTGTAGGCACGCAGTGCTAACGATCCAATGCGGATGACCTCTGGATCGCGGCTGAACCACGACATGACCACATCGGCAAATCCGAAGAATAACGCTGCAATGACCAAAGT
>SLOG01000174.1 GCA_007132635.1 Limnochordia bacterium | reverse complement strand
GCCTATCGTGTTCTTGGTGATGAGCAGCAGCGAGCCAAATATGATCGGCACGGTCATGCCGCGTTTGAAAACGGTGGCACGGGTGGTGGCGATTTTGGCGGGTTCGGCGGGTTTGATGACATCGGCGATATCTTTGATATGTTTTTCGGCGGCGGTGCCGGCGGCGGCCGAACGGCGAGCCGTCCCCGACGAGGGGCGGATCTTCGCTATGATATGACCATTGAGTTTGAGGAGGCCGCCTTTGGAGTGGAGAAGACGATCGAGGTGCCTCGCACCGAAACTTGTCCTCACTGTCACGGGAACCAAGCTGAACCAGGCACACCGATCAAGACTTGCCCTGACTGTAACGGTGCGGGGCAGGTCAGAACCGTGCAGCAAACTCCTTTTGGTCAGATGGCTTCGAATCGAACGTGCTCACGCTGCGGCGGTGAAGGAAAAACATACGAACAAGCCTGTAGAGAGTGCCACGGCAGCGGGGTCGTTCGTAAGGTGCGCAGTGTCAAGGTGAAGATCCCTGGAGGGATCGACGATGGTCAGGTTGTGCGGATTGCCGGAGGCGGTGAAACGGGAATGAAGGGGGGCCCTCCTGGGGACCTTCAGATTGTTGTCCGTGTGAAGCCGCATAAGGTATTCCGTCGCGAAGGCAACAATGTGATCTGCGATCTGCCGGTGACAATCGTGCAGGCGACTTTGGGGGATGAGGTGGATGTTCCTACTCTCGAAGGACCCGTCAACATGAGGATTCCAGAAGGAACACAGAGTGGGAAGACGTTTCGGCTGCGCGGCAAGGGAATCACTGATGTGCACGGATACGGCCGTGGAGATCAGTTGGTGAATGTACGGTTGGTAACGCCGACGAAACTGACTGCCAAACAGAAGGATCTCCTGCGTGAGTTCGCCGAATCCCGCGGTGAGTCGAATCCAGAAGAGGCTAAGAGTTTCTTCGATAGGGTTAAGGACGTGCTGCGATAGGGCTTTACTCTTTGTGGTGTGATGGCAGTCCTAGAGAGGGCGGTCTTGATGGATTGGTATGAGATAACGGTGACCGTCCACCGTGAGTCCGAAGAAGCGTTAACCGAATTCCTCCGGGATTTAGGGGTGTCAGGTGTAGCGATTGAGGACAGCCATCTGGCTTCTGAGGCCAGGACGGGTGGCTGGGCTGACATTGTCGATCCCGTCGAGGAGAGCGACTTAGTCGTGCTCAGAGCCTATGTGCTTCCAGATGTCGTGGACGAGCATCGGCGTGCTTTGCGTTGCTTTGTTTCGAGGCTCTCCTCTTTTGGCCTGAACCCTGGACCTGGACTCATTGTGACAACGATGGTCTCGGACGCTGATTGGGCGCATGCTTGGAAGGCTCACTTTCATGTCCTGCATATCGGACGAGTCGTTGTGCAGCCTAGTTGGCTGGCATACACACGGCAAGCTGGAGAGGTTGTTGTGAAGCTGGATCCGGGCATGGCATTCGGCACGGGTACTCATCCTTCGACGGCCATGTGTGTTGAACTGCTGCCCCGATTTGTGTCCAGCACTTCGAGGGTTTGGGATGTCGGTACGGGCTCGGGTATCCTGGCTGTAACTGCTGCGAAGCTGGGCGCCGCTTCAGTGCAGGCGGTTGATGTGGATTCGGCCGCAGTGACGGCCGCGGTAGCTAATGCGGAAAGCAACAACGTTGATGTGATGGTCAGGAAGGGCACCATTGAAACTCTTGATGGTCAAGCCGATTTCATCGTCGCGAACATCATCGCCGATGTGATTCTGGAGCTGCTGCCTTTGGTGCACCGCAAACTGTTTCCAGGTGGGGTTTTCTTGGCTTCGGGAATAGTCAGCCATCGGAGTGACGAAGTCAGAGAAGCAGCTGCTGTACACGGTTTGGTCTGCGTGGATGCACTCATGAGTGGTGAATGGACGGCACAGGTTTTTGGGCGAGAGGAAGATGTTTCGTGCCCCGGTTTTTTTTGAGTCCGCAGGCAGTACGAGGTACGAAGGCGCGCATTGAGGGACGAGATGCTCACCATCTTCTGCGCGTTCTCCGCCTTGGTTCTGGAGATCCGCTGGAAATCTCAGTGGCTGGCCGCGTCTATCAAACCAGGATTTCGAGCTGCGAGGACGATGCCGTGGTTCTTGAGGTTTTGAGCCAGCTCTCCGCAAGTCACGAGCCCCCAGTACGCATTACACTGTGGCAGGGGCTCTGTAAGGGCGACAAACCCGAAATGGTCACCCAGAAAGCAGTGGAGTTGGGGGCCCATCGGGTCGTCTTTTTCGATTCCCGTTTTTCTGTCGTTCATTGGCCGCCGGACAGAGCAGATAAGAAGGTTCGCCGCCTTCAGCGTATTGCAGAGGAGGCGGGAAAACAGAGCCAGAGAGATGTTATTCCTGAAGTGCTGGGCCCAAAAACCTTCTCGAGCCTTTTGGCTGAGCTGGCTGGGTGCCCAGGGCTTATTTTGATGCCTTGGGAGCATGAAAACGCCGTGAACTTGCGGTCGCTTGATGTGGAACCTCCCCTGGAAATCTCCGTGCTTATTGGTCCGGAAGGAGGCTTTCACCCAGATGAGGTGCAGGCTATCCACGAACTAGGCGGCCATACAGTCTCCTTGGGCCCTAGGATATTGAGGACGGAGACCGCTGGACTGGTTGTGTTGTCGATTATAGGTTACCGATGGGGGGACTTGGGCAGTGCGTAGGACCGTGGCGTTTCAGACTCTTGGCTGTAAGGTCAATCAGTATGACACGGATACCGTACGCCAGCAGTTTGTGCAGAGGGGTTATTCGGTTGTCGAATTCTCCGAGTCCGCAGACGTCTATGTGATTAACACGTGTACCGTAACTAACATGAGCGACCGGAAGTCGCGTCAGATGATCCGGCGTGCACATCGGCGGAGTCCGCGAAGTCAAATCGTAGTTATGGGATGCTTTTCGCAGACATCGCCTAGTGAGGCCGCTGCGCTGCCTGGTGTCAGCTTAGTTTTAGGTACGCAGAATCGCGGTGCTGTTGTTGATCTCTTAGAGGAACTTGAGGTGGGCTCGGCCCTCTGCCGAGTGGGCGATGTGCTAGACGCGCCGGACTTCGAAGACTTGCCGGCCGTCCATTCAGCGGAACGCACACGGGCGTTCCTCAAGGTTCAGGACGGATGCAGTCAGTTTTGTTCCTACTGCCGAGTCCCTTACGCTCGCGGACCTTCGCGCAGTCGAACTCCAGCTAGCGTCATGGCGCAGGTTGAAACCCTGACGGCTCAGGAGTACAAGGAGATCGTCTTGACAGGAGTTCACCTAGGGGCATATGGACAGGATCTGGCAGAACCATGGGATCTGGCCAAAATGGTCGAGGTGGTTTGTCGCCAGCCGGGCTTCCAGCGGCTTCGTCTGAGTTCAATCGAACCCAACGAGGTTACCGATAGGCTTCTAACCCTCCTTGCTGAAGAACCAAAGGTCTGTCGGCATCTGCATGTTCCGCTTCAGAGTGGAAGCAGCTCGATTTTGAAGGCGATGGGAAGAACCTACGATAGGGAAGCTTTTCGTCGAATTCTTTCCCAGGCAAGGAACAGAGTTGAGGGCCTTGCCGTGACATCTGACGTCATCGTAGGGTTCCCTGGTGAACGAGAGTCTGACTTCGAAGAAACTATGACGTTTGTTGAGGAGATGTCGTTCAGCCAACTCCACGTGTTTCGCTTCTCGCCTCGCTCTGGAACCTCGGCAGCCAGAATGCCTAATCCTGTGGCCTCCGCTGTCAAAGAGAGCCGCAGCGAGCGTTTGATGGAGCTCTCGCAGCGCATGGCACTCCGATTCAGGGAAGCGCTTTTTGGCCAGACTGTTGATGTCTTGATTGAGGAGTCGTGTGCTGAACGTGGTGTGGGGTATTCTGACAATTATGTGCGTGTCCACGTATCCGGGAAGGATCTGGCGGTAGGCGGCGTGTATTCTGTAAATATCACCAGCGCGAATGCCGAAAAGGTAGAAGGAATTCTGCGATCCTCCGTGTAATATATACGTGAGGGTTTTGGGAGGAGGTGTTGCAGTATTGGCAGACTGTATCTTTTGTCAGATTGCGGCAAAGGAAATGGCAGCAGACTTGGTGTATGAAGATGAACAGCTGATGGCATTCCCAGACATCAACCCTCAGGCTCCCGTACACCTCTTGATCATTCCAAAGCGGCACATCGAGAGTTTAGCCGATATCCAAGTTGACCACGGTGGACTGCTGGCTTCGATACTTCTGACAGCCAAAGCGTTGGCTAAGAAGTATGATCTGACGGATGGCTACCGGGTCGTAGCTAATACTGGAAACGCTGGCGGACAGACCGTCCCTCATCTGCACTTTCATCTTCTTGGTGGTCGTGATCTTGGTTGGCCGCCCGGGTAGAGACTGTCGTGAGGTTGGGTACTGCTGTGGCTGAACAAAAAGGTGCCTTGGTGGAGGGAGGGATAGTAGATGGCAGAGATTAAGGTAGGTAAGAACGAGTCCCTCGATAATGCCCTACGCCGCTTCAAAAAACAGATGCGGACTTCGGGTGTCTTATCTGAAGCAAAAAAAAGGGAACGCTATGAAAAACCCAGTGTGAGACGGAAAAAGAAGTCGGAGGCTGCCCGGAAACGGAACTCCCGGTTTCGTTAGGTGAGTCAAGCTCGATGTCATGGCTATTTGATGTCGAGCTTTTTTGGTAATCATCTTCGGAGGAGCAGAGCTATGGGAATAGAAAAGCATTTGCGGCTCATAATCTGGTTAACTGTTTTGCTGTTGTCTTTGGCAGCAGTCATAGGGGCTCAGGAGTCCACGGATGGGCCGGCGGCGGTGTATCTGCTGCCGATCGAGGGAGCGATAGAGCCAGGACTTGCGGAATTTGTTGCACGTGTACTGAGAGAAGCAGAAGCCGATGACGCGGTGGTTTTGATTGAGATAAACACCTTTGGCGGGCGGGTTGATGCAGCTACCGAGATCCGTGATCTCATCGGTCGCATGAACTCTCCAGTCATCGCGTTTGTTAGGGATCGTGCTTGGTCCGCCGGGGCGCTGATAACCTTGGCTGCGCCTAATGTTGCCATGGCACCGGGCAGCAGCATTGGCGCCGCCGAACCGCAGCCCATGGATGAGAAGGCCGTGTCGGCGCTGCGAGCTGAGTTTGAGGCGACGGCGGCACGCCATGGACGTGATCCAGGAATTGCTGGAGCCATGGTGGACGCTGATGTGGCCATTGACGGCATAATCGAGGAAGGGAAGATCCTGACTTTGTCGGCTGACCGAGCGGCGGAATTGGGTTTCGCCGACACGATAGCGCGGACTCGCACCGAGGTCCTGGACTTTTTCGGGTACGCTGATCTGCCGGTGGTAGAGTTTGAGCCTAACTGGGCTGAGCGCATAGCTCGTATGATCACCGAACCGACCATCAGTTCTCTTCTGCTGACCATCGGGTTTCTTGGACTGTTGGCCGAGATAACTTCACCAGGATGGGGCGTTCCTGGTACGGCAGGTATCCTCGCCTTGATCTTGTTCTTCGGCGGCCGACTCGTTACGGGTTTGGCCGGCATGGAAGTGATCATCTTGTTTCTCGCGGGGCTTGTTCTCATCGGGCTCGAGGTGTTCGTCATTCCGGGATTCGGTGTGGCAGGCGTTCTAGGTATTTCCGGCATATTTATCAGCATTCTCCGATCGTTTGCCTCCATAGAGGCGGCTCTATACAGCATGCTGTTTGCTTTGGCTGGGTCAATCGTCTTTGTGGTTGTATTTTGGGGTCGGTTCAGCCGTTCTGGCCCTTGGAAACGTTTGGTTCTCGGGACTAGCGAACACAAGGATTTGGGATATATGGGGCCGAAGACATACGTAGACTTGGTGGGTAAGGTTGGTCAGACCATCACCCCTCTGCGTCCGTCTGGGACGGCAGTAATCGATGGAGACCGTTATGATGTAGTGTCCGAAGGAGGCTTTCTCAGCGCGAATGTTTCGGTAAAGGTGGTGAAGATCGAAGGATCGCGAGTGGTTGTGAGAGAAGTTATTGAGAGTGACGCATAGGGAGCAGTTGATTATCGTGTTTGTGACGAGTGCTGGTCCACTTCGTTTGTAGGAGGGATTGTCTTGGAGCTGTTGGTACCGCTTATTCCGCTGTTTTTGATTATCGTCTTTCTGTTAATTCTGTTTAGTTTTGTGCCTATTGGACTGTGGATCTCTGCCCTAGCTGCTAGCGTTCAGGTAAGCATCGTGACGCTTATTGGGATGCGCCTGCGGCGGGTTGCCCCTGCCCGCATTATCCTGCCGATGATTAAAGCCCGAAAAGCTGGTTTGGATGTGACCATCGACAAGCTTGAGGCGCACTATTTGGCTGGTGGAAATGTTGACCGCGTGGTGGATGCTCTCGTGGCAGCGCACCGCGCCAACATCGAATTGACCTTTGAACGAGCTGCTGCGATCGACTTGGCTGGACGAAACGTGCTTGAAGCTGTTCAAATGAGCGTGAATCCGAAGGTCATTGAGACACCGATGGTCGCTGCCGTAGCCAAGAACGGTATTGAACTGAAGGTTAAGGCTCGAGTGACTGTGCGAGCCAACATCGATCGCTTAGTCGGTGGAGCAGGTGAGCAGACGATCATCGCTCGTGTTGGTGAGGGTATTGTTACGACTGTTGGTTCAGGTGAGACCCACAAAGAGGTGTTGGAGAATCCCGACAAAATCTCGAAGACTGTCTTGTCAAAAGGCTTAGATGCAGGTACAGCTTTCGAAATCCT
>SLOG01000250.1 GCA_007132635.1 Limnochordia bacterium | reverse complement strand
GAGGCGATGCTGCTCGGTTTCCAGCGGTCGATCGCCGCCAAGAATCCAAACGATGTCGGGGTGCCGCTCATACCGGGCACCTAACCACTGACCGTAGTCGAAGGCATTGTCCGGGTTAAACACCTCCGGACCCTGGCCCCATTTCTGATTGTACTTGTCTCCCCAGGTAGGCAGCAGCCCTATGCACAAACCACGTCTCGCAGCCTCCGTGACAATGAAGTCCACGTGTTCCCAATAGCCGGAGGAGTCCGGGCGGCGCGGATCATAGCCCCCTTGGCCGTCCGGCAGCAGCGGCAGGTGCCCATACGCGTTGGGCACGCGCAGGCCGTCGAACTCCGCCAGGGCCACGGCTTGGATAACATTGAAGCCCAGTGCCGAACGGTTGTCCAGGTAGTCTGCAGCCTCCTCCCGGTCCAGCCGGTGGAAGAGTTCCCACGCCGTGTCGCCCAGCCAGAAAAATGGTGTCCCGTCGGCTTGGACGAGCCAGCGTCGGTTATCCGCAACGCGGAGAGTTTGCACAGCGCTCACTCCTTGGAAAATGGGATTTCTTGGGCGGGTCGCAAACCGACAGCGAGCAGCAATCAGCTTCGCAGGCGGTGGGCGTAGTCTCTAAACGCCTCTCCGTTCGCCCCCAGCTCCTCCAGCTGTTGACGGGTGGCCTCCATGGCGGCCTCTTGGCCGCGGATCGACTCGTTCAATTTCTCGGCGGTGACACGCATGGAATCCAGCACTTCCCCAACCAGCGCCGTTACTTCCTGCGAGGTAGCGGACTGCTCCTCGATCTCGGCCGCCATCGCCTGCACCTGTGTATCCAGCTGCCGGGCCTGCTCGGCGATGCCCTCCATACTCGTAAGCGTTCGGCGTGCTTTCGCCATGACCTCTTCAATGGTGGCCCGCGCCTCGTCAGCAGCTTGGTTCGACTGACTGGCCAGCTTGTTAACCTCCCGCGCCCTGGGCTAGATTCTCCGACACCGACGCCAGGTCGGTCATCGCCTTAGCTACCTCATCCAGCGACTGGATGTTGTTCTGCGACTGCTGCCCCTGCTCCTCCACCACAGCCGTATGGCTGGACAAATCATCCATCGTAGACTGCGAATGGGATATGGCCTCGGAGAGTACCCCCGACTGATCCAGTATCTGCTGACTCATCTCCTCGTAGTTAGCCTGCACGGCCAACGCGACGCCGTCTAGAAGCTGGAGAGGATCTCGGCGTTCTAGAGGCGAGCCGGGCAGCTCCAGCAGCTCACGGAAGATTGTCTTCGCCGTCCGCAGGGGAAGGTCGATACCGACAACCCCTAGGACCTGGCCGCCGGCCACGATGGGCAGAGAGGCGGTGGTCATGAGATGATCGGTTCCGTCGATTTCGTACTGGAACGGATCGAGCACAACCAACTCGCGGGTGCGTTTCGGTTCTGCATAGAAATGCTCTTTGTCGATATCGGGCAGAGCCATGACCTACAACTGCCCCCCGTCCCGGTATACATACGTATTGAACCGTCCGTCCGCACCAAAGTGCCCCCAGCTGGCCGATTCCGGGTCGCTGTCGTAGGCGTTTGGTTCCCAAACCACCCACGCGCCTAAAAAGGCTGCCTGCTGGGCTACCACGTCACGCAGCTGCGACTCCAATGCGCTGCGGCGCTGCTTGCGCCTCCGGGCAGCGCAAAACTCCTCTCGCAGCCGGTATGTTTTAGCTATGGCTCTATCCAGCACTATGTAATCGTCCAGCAGGGTCTGTTTCTGCTGGCGCACCTTGTCATACAACCGCTGCCGGAACCGTCGTCTCAGAATCACGCCGCCGATCACCGCCACCGCGGCCCCAGCCAATGCCGCCACTACCACCGTCCACTGGATAACCATCAGCGACCCCATCCTTTTTCTTTAAACTCACGAAACCCAGCCACGACCCTTGCCCAAGCCGCAGAAAGACTCACTTCGATCCTACCTCTTGGCAGTGCCAGCGTCAAGCAATAACGCAGCGAGGGCCAATAGTCGATCAGAATACTCACAACCGACAAAGGAGTTTGTCTTTTTGAGTCGAATTTTATCGTCATACCCTTGATTGGAGGTGAATCCATCTACTCCGTATCCAACGATTTGTGTATCAAACTGTGTGTCAAAAACCCACCGAAGGAGAATCTTGCCATGCGAGGAAAACTGTTCGTACTGTTCACTTTGCTGATTGCCTCTCTGCTCATGGGGCCGTTCACTGCAGCCGCAAACTGGCAGAGCGTGGAAATCGGCTTCTACAACTTAACCGAGTTCGAAGAGCTATCCGGAACCTCCGTCCCTGCTTTCAGCGAATCGCCGATATTGGCTGCGCGCGTTGGTGAAGGGCTGCTGCCGCCCGTAGCTGAGCGCCTGCCTAACGAACCTTTGGTGCAGGTCCCCTGGTCGGATATCGGCGAATACGGCGGCACCCTGCGCTACAGCGAACTAAACATTAATGCTGACTGGTACCTGCGACACATCAACAACGTTCACTTAATCCAGCAGCCGGCCAACCCCAGCTTCGACTTATATGGGGTTATCGGCGCGCCGACGCAGCCCGGCATTCTCGATCATTTCGAGATGAGCGAGGACGGCATGGTCTTCACCGGACGTATCCGCGAGGGGCTGCGCTGGTCCGACGGCGTACCCGTGACCACGGCGGATGTGCGTTATAGGATCATGGATGAGTATTTTAACAAGGAAGTCCACGAAGTCCTCCCTGCTTGGCTCAACTGGGGCGGCATTCAGACCGAACTGGAAATCGTGGATGACTACACCTTCCGCTTCGTCTTCGGCACGCCGTACGGCTCGTTCATCAATAACGTCCTCCAGGCCTGGCATGGCCGCTGGGCCCGCATCATCACCCCGGCGCACTATATGCAGCAGTTCCATGTGGACTATGCCGAATGGGACGGCCTCCATGAGCTCATGCAGCAGCAGGGTTTTGAGGAGCGCGACGAGTGGGGCCGCTTCTACTCTACCCCGGCTGGAATGTTCGGCGTCGACTTTATCGGTACTCCCGACTCCATTGGTTTCACCGGGGTCGATATGCACCCGACCCTCGACCCTTATGTGGTCATTCAGGACTTGGGCAATGGCGACTGGCTGCTCGAGCGCAATCCCTTCTTCTTCATGGTTGATCCCGAAGGTCAACAGCTGCCGTACATCGATCGTCTGCGCCGCGCCTATGTGGCTGACCAGGAGATGATGAACCTCAATATCATATCCGGCAATACGGATGTACAGGGATTCGGCCTCAGCATCGAGGATTATCCTTTGTATGCCCGACACCAAGCGGCCACCAACTACCAACTATTGGCGCTGCCCGCTTGGCAGGACCATTTGATTATCTACCCCATCTCCATGAACCACGAGAATCCTGTCGTTGAGGAGCTTCTGCGCGATCCTCGCTTCCGCCAGGCGCTTTCACTCGCCCTAGACCGGGAGCACATGAAGGAATCTTTGTTCCTAGGCTTTGGCCGTCCCGCACAGGTAGCGCCACGACCCGGAACGCCCTTCTATAAGGAAGGCATGGAAGACGCTTACGCCGAGTACGATCCGGAGCGCGCCCGACAGCTGTTGGACGACGCCGGCATGGTCGACCAGAACGGCGACGGTTGGCGGCAGCTTCCCGATGGGAGTAACTTTGTTATGCCGTTCGACTTCTTCGTCATCACGGCAGCCAGCGTTCCCAGTGCCGAGCTGGCCCAGCGCTACTGGGAAGACATCGGCATCCGCGTCGACGTCCGCCAGGTAGACATCAGCTACTGGTACCAGATGCAGGCCGCCGAAGAGACGGTTGCCACCACCTGGTGGCTAGCAGGCTCGGGCTTTTACCATCCTGGCAACTGGTTCTGGAATATCGGCCGGGGCTGGGAAGCTTGGATGAACAGCGACGGTGAGCTCGGCAAAGAACCCCCCGCAGTCGGGAAACAGCTGCTCAACGCCAAGTTCCGCCTGGAAGCCGCTGCGGATGACGAAGTCCGGATGGCTGCAGCCCAAGAGATCTGGGAACTGCAGTCCGAATGGCTCTTCATCATCGGTACAGTCATGGCTCCCCTCGTACCGTTCGTCTATTCGGAAGACATGGGCAACATTGCACTCGCCGAGGACAAGCAGTTTACGAACGTAACGATTCTGGACCACGCCACCCAGTGGTTCTTCCGCAATCCCGAACGACGGTAAAACGCATAGACAAAAAATAACTGCGGGTCAGACCCGCAGTTATTTTTTACCATTTTCTTCGCTCGTTTCATCCCTGCGCCACCCATGTCCGCCGCCACCAAACGCCTCCCATCCTCTCTCGCCGTCCTCTTCCTCTTCGTCTTCCCCACCTGTACTCGTGGTTGGAGGGAGTTCGGCCTCAATCTCATCGTAATCAGCAGATTCTTCGTCGTCTTCCCTCCAGCTTTCCCTCGCCCCGGAAAACCCAGGTACACTGCTCATATCCACCGCTTCGTCCAGAAGCGCCATCAGCTCAAGAGCGCTGCGAAAACGCCGTGTCCGCCGCGCCTGAAGCCACTGCACTTCCCCCTGCCAGGTCGAATTCTCGCAGAACAAAACCCTTACAAAAAACGTGGGCTTCTCACGCAGGGATGATCGATAGTGCCTGAACTTGGAAAACTTCTTCGGCATGACGCGGCTCCTCTCTCAACGCGTTTCGGATTACTCTTATCATAACCCCCGCGCCTTACGCCAATCTTACATAAGACATTCGGCGTACAGTCTTTCGCACCAGAATCAACATTGTTGTAGGAATCCGCCTCTGCAAAGCGAACTGTATCGTCAACTAGGGGTCTGACCCCGTTCGGGATCATAGACCCCAATAGGAGGAATCCCCACTTGGAAAGGCAAGATGCTCACCACCCACATGTATTCGACGCGATTCCCACTTCACTGGACCGGGAGCGAGTCTTCAAGGCGGCCCATGTCCAACCAGGTACCCCGGACGCCGCCGTGCTTGAACGGCTTTGCGACGAAGCCGAGGCTATCGCTCGCCCCAAAGCTATCACTAAACTCGCGTACATCGATGAGAAAGGGACCGATTTTATCGTCGTCGACGGCATCCGCTTCGACAGCCGCATTCTGCGGGTGAATGTGGACGAAGTATACCGAGTGGTTCCTTACGTAGCCACATGCGGCGTTGAGCTCGAGGAGTGGTCCCGTGGCCTTAACGACATGCTGGAACAGTACTGGGCCGACGTCATCAAACAGATGTTCGTCGGTCAAGCAGTCACCGCCCTCGGCTCCTACGCGCGAGAGGACCTGGGACTGGGTCAGAGCGCGACAATGAACCCGGGTTCGCTCCCGGATTGGCCCCTGGCGCAACAAAAGCCCCTTTTTGACCTGCTCGGCGACCCGACCGAAGCCATCGGCGTCACTTTGACCGAGAGCTTCCTCATGCTCCCGGCGAAATCCGTATCCGGAATCCATTTCCCGACCGACACCGACTACAGGAACTGCCAGCTCTGCCCCCGGGAAGACTGTCCCGGACGCAGCTCGCCCTACGAGCCCCACCTGTACGAAGAGAAGTACCAATAAGCGGTGCATGAGTCTGCCAGAACCGGCTAAGGAGGCCACTATGACCAAACGCGAGCGACTGATCCAAACCCTCAATCATCAAGAACCCGACCGAGTCCCCGTCGATTTTGGCGGCATGCGTTCCACCGGCATCGCCGCTTCCGCCTATGCCAAACTCGTCGACCATCTCGGCATCGACACCCGCACCAAGATCTACGACATCGGCCAGATGCTGGCCGTCGTGGATGAGGAAGTCCTCAAACGCTTCCAAGTCGATGTGGTTCCGTTGGAGCCGTTCCACGCGTCTTGGCGCCAGCGCGCCTACGTAGACCAATGGGAACCACGCACGCTCTTCGACGGCACTCCGGCCCACTTTCCGAAGGGCACCCGCATCGAGACCACCCCTGAAGGCGACTGGGATCTTGTGAACGACGCCGGCGAGATCACCGGCCGCATGCCCAAAAACGGCTACTACTTCGACTCCATCGAAAGCCCCATAGATTTTGCGTCCGAGACGAAGATCGTACCGCTGGAAGAACTCAATCCAGCCACTACGATACCCGACGAAGAACTCGAATACCTGCAGACCAAAGCTCGGCACCTCTACGAAGACACGGACTACGGCATCCTCGGCTTCGGCTTCGGCACGGGGTTTGCCCAGCTCAGCATCGGCGGCTGGACGAACTGGCTCTGCCTCATGGCTACGGAACCCAACTACTGCCAAGACGTCGTGGCGAAGGCAGCCGAAGCCACCATCGCCCGCCTCACCCTGGTCTACGAGGCCGTCGGTGACTGCCCCCAAGCCTGGGGAATCGCCTCCGACGATATGGGCACCCAGAAAGGGGAGCTCTTAAGCCCCGCCATGTTTGCCTCCATTGTACAGCCGGGCTACGCCGCCGTCTGCCGCTGGGTGCACGAGAATACCCAGTGGAAGACGTTTATCCACTGCTGCGGCTCCGTGTCCCGGCTCCTGCCCGGGTTTATCGAAGCCGGCATCGATATCTTCAACCCCGTTCAGACCTCAGCGGCCAATATGGAACCAGCCTCCCTCAAACAGGCCTACGGCCGAGATATCGTGTTTTGGGGCGGCGGCTGCGACACCCAGAGCGTCCTTCCCTTCGGCACTCCGGAGGAAGTGTACCGCCACGTGCAGGAACGGTTGGACATCTTCGCCCCTGGCGGCGGTTTCGTCTTCAATCAAGTGCACAACGTCCAGGCGCACACACCTCCGGAGAACGTCATCGCTATGCTGGATGCTGTGGGGGATTGGAATGAT
>SLOG01000055.1 GCA_007132635.1 Limnochordia bacterium | reverse complement strand
TAGATTCTACGATCCGCAGCAAGGGCGCGTGTTGCTTGACGGACAGGACATTCGCAGTGTTTCACTCAAGTCACTGCGGGACCAGATTAGCATGGTACTCCAAGACGTTTTCCTTTTTAACGGTACAGTAAAGGAAAACATCCTATATGGGCATCCTGATGCCACTGATGAGGAAGTCCGCGAAGCCGCACATCTGGCGAATGCCGATTTGTTCATCCAAGAGCTTCCGGAAGGCTATGACACGCAGATCGGCGAGCGCGGTTTGAAACTGTCTGGTGGCCAGAAACAGCGCTTGAGTATCGCAAGAGCGATACTCAAAAACGCACCCATTCTAATTCTTGACGAAGCCACGTCAGCTGTTGACAGCGAGACTGAACACTTAATCCAGGAGGCACTCGAGACTCTGCGGGCGGACAGAACGAGTATCGTTATCGCGCACCGATTGTCGACAATTCAGGATGCTGACGCCATTGCTGTGCTAGAGGAAGGTCGAATTGTCGAATATGGGACCCACGACGAGCTGCTGCAGCACGAAGGCCTTTACAGGCGTCTGCATAAGCAGCAGTTCACTGGCATCCGCGCTGTGTCTTAAGGGAGTGTATTAGAATTGGATTTTGCTCTGCTCTGGCAGCTGTTTATTGCGTTTTTTCGGATCGGTCTTTTCACGTTTGGTGGTGGCTATGCCATGCTGCCTTTCTTTGAGAAGGAAGTCGTTGAACGCTTCGGCTGGGCGAGCCGCGATGAGATGATCGACATCTATGCACTTGCACAATCTGTGCCCGGTGTCATCGCCCTGAATACGGCGATTTTTCTTGGCAATCGCAAGGCGGGCCCTATTGGAGCGATCGCTGCTGCCTGCGGCATGATAGCTCCCTCGCTCATCGTGATCATCACCATCGCCGTGTTTTTCCTTCAAATCCAGTCGAACTTGATAGTTCTACGAATATTCAGCGGGATTCGCGCTGCTGTCGTTGGTCTCGTGGCTGCTGCCGCAGTCAAAATCGGGCTCAGCAGTCTGCGAGATGGCTTCGGCGTTATGCTAGCTCTCGCTGCGATGGGTTTGAGCCTGTTCACGGATCTGCACGCAGCTTGGGTGATTCTGGGCGGCGGGGGGCTTGGTTTTGGTTTTTACGTGTTGCTTCCCCTGCTTCGAGCACAGGGAGAGGTGAACGAATGATCTATCTCGAGCTTCTCTTGACCTTTTTCAAAATCGGCCTATTCACCGTTGGAGGCGGCTATGCTATGCTGCCTATCATGCAGGATGAGATCGTGAAGCGTCAATGGCTGCGGGCAGATGAGTTCATTGACATCATCGCCATCGCCGAGATGACTCCTGGTGCTATCGCAGTGAACACGGCCACTTTCGTCGGGTTTCGCATGGCAGGCGTCCTCGGTTCGGTAACGGCCACAGCAGCCATCGCGCTGCCATCACTTTTTATCATCATCATGCTGGCCGCCTTCTGGGAGCGGCACCGCGAGCACTCATGGATGAAAGGCCTTTTTTCTGGGATCCGGCCAGCAGTCGCAGGCCTAATTGCAGCGGCGGCCTTTTTCATCGGCCGCACGGCTCTCTTAATGCCGCCCCCAGATGCTGCTAGCAGCGGTCTCGACATTCGCAGTGCTGCTATTGCCCTAGCCGCATTCTGTGCTGTCCGCTTTTTCCGTGTAAACCCTATCCGGACGATCGCGGTATCGGCAGTAGTCGGTCTCGTGGTTTTCTCTTTTTAAGCGAACATGTTGCCGAGTCGTTCAAGGCGTGCTATACTGTAAGCGAGGGAGTGACCACCCAGTCATCTCTCGCGATTTTTTCGCCCAACACGTGACCGCCCAGTCACCTCGCGTCAAGTCTGCAGAGAAGAGGAGACCTATGCCAAGCTCAAGATTCGAGAACCTAGATCCTGCAAAACGCCAGCGTGTTTTCGATGCTGCAGTTGCGGAGTTCGCTCAACACCCCTTCGAGAATTCGAGCATTACCCGCATAGTCCGTCGGTTAGGGATTGCCAAAGGAAGTATGTATCAGTACTTTGAGAATAAGCGTGCGTTGTATCGCTACGTAGTGACAGAAGTCTACGAGAAAAAACGCAGCTATCTGCAGCCTGTGCTTGACCAAGACATGGATTTCTTCACACGGCTGAAACGATACTATCAGCAGTCTTACGTATTTGCTCAAGACAATCCCCTGTATCACCAAGTCACTGTCCATTTCTGGGAGACGAAGGATGAATCCCTCCGGAGATTCATCGATGAAACAAAACAGATCAGAGCCTTAGACTTCACAACGATGTTCCATCAGGCTGTCCAAGAGGGTGACGTTAAAGACAATATCGACGAGAGGATTGCTTTTTTTGTCTACCACTCCGTTGGGAAAGAGCTTATA
Source organism: Limnochordia bacterium (assembly GCA_007132635.1). Taxonomy (GTDB): domain Bacteria; phylum Bacillota; class Limnochordia; order Darwinibacteriales; family SLO01; genus SLOG01. The sequence continues at coordinate 4,412 of SLOG01000055.1, read as the reverse complement.
GAAGGGTTTCTGAACCTGCCTCCCCGTCGCACGGAAGACCATCTTCGTTTTATTGAGTCTGTATTAACCGTTCTAGAACAGGGACTGAGCACGGGAAACAAGTAGAGAGGATGATGAAAATGATGTTTCGCCGTATGGTTGTTCTGTTTATGCTGGCGCTGATTCTCGCTCTGACCACCGGTTTGGGATCTACTGCACAGGACCTCACGATCGCCGTGCCGACGGACCCGGACAGCTTTGACCCCACACGAGCTGTGGCAGCGGCCTCATGGGAGATTGCCTTCAACGTGTATGAAGGTCTGGTCAGGACCCTGCCTTCCGGTGAATTGACTGGAGGATTAGCGTACAATTGGAATGTCGACGAAACGGGCACAGTATATACGTTTCATCTCCGGGAAGCATATTTCCACACAGGCGAAAGAGTGACTCCCGAAGACGTTGTCCACGCTCTTAACCGCATTCGAGATCCCGAGGTCTCCGAAGCTCGAGCTGGGGATTTTTCTGTTATCGAATCTGTCGAGGCGGCTGAAGACCAAATCATAGTGTCGCTTAGCCGTCCCCATGGACCCTTTCTTTTCACACTCGCCGGCATGCCCGGGGCCATCTACCCTCGCGGCGCCGAGAATCAAGCCAGCCAGCCGATAGGCACCGGACCCTATCGTTTTGTCGAATGGCGCCCCAATCAGCATATCCGCTTGGAGCGTTTCGACCAGCATTGGAGCGACTCCGAACCGTTCTTTACCACTGTGGAGTTTCGCATCATGCCGGATGATTCTAGCGCTGTTCTTAACCTCAAGACTGGGCATATCGATGTAATTCCGCGTCTGGAGGCAGCCCTATTACACCAAGTCGAAAACGAACCTGGCCTGAATGTGCACAGAGCCCCCATGAATCTGGTGCAGATCTTGGCAATCAACCATCAGCGAGAGCCCTTTAACGATCCCCTCGTACGCCAAGCAGCCGCGCATGCTATCGATAAAGACGAGATCATCTTCGGCGCAGCGTGGGGCGAAGGACAGCCTCTGGTTACTGGGCTCAGCCCAGCCATGGCCGTTTTTCATAATGATGAGATTACGGACTATGCCTATGATCCTGAGCGGTCACGACAGCTCTTGGCAGAGGCCGGCGTCAGCAGCCCCTCCGTGACTCTCGATTTACCGGCTCCTTACGCTATACACGTACAAGCGGGAGAGATAGTGGCTGAACAATTGGGGACTGTTGGTTTCGATGTAGCGCTGCAGATCGTTGAGTGGGGGACGTGGCTTGAGCGCGTCTACTCCCAACGCGATTACGATATGACCATCGTGGGACTGGCAGGGCGGCTCGATCCTCATGAGGTTTTGGTTCGTTATGAAAGCTCATCAAGCCGCAACTTCTTTAATTTCCAAAACCCTGAATATGATGCTTTGATTGCAGAAGGACAGACAGCTAGCCATGACGAAAGAATAGCGGTCTACAACCGAGCTCAGGAGATCCTGACTGAAGACGTTGCCGGGATTTTTTTAATGGACCCAAGCCAACTGGCCGTTATGCAGAGCGCGATTAAGGGTTGGGAGAGTTACCCGATTTATGTGGTTGACGCAGCCAGGCTCTATCGTTAAGACCAATCCTGTTTTTGGGGGTCATCGTTCATGAGGTACGCTGCCGGCAAGGTTGTCAGCTTTGCCGCAACCCTATTCATCATCAGCCTGATAACCTTCACAGCGCTGCAGGTTCTCCCTGGCGACCCAGCCCTTTTAATCCTGGGTACAGAAGGCGATCCGGAGGCTGTAGAAGCTCTTCGGAACCGACTCGGACTCGATGACCCCGTGCCCATTCGCTACGGACGCTGGATGCTTGGGCTGCTGCAAGGGGACATGGGTGAGTCTCTGCGATACAACATGTCTGCGTCCGAACTTATCTTGCGTGCTCTGCCTATCTCGCTAATGCTAGCCGGAGCGGCCGTTGGCCTGTCTCTGTGTGCAGCGCTCCCTCTAGGCGTGCTGTGCGCCACCTTTCGCGGACGGTCTATCGACCTGTTTGGCCTTACCTTTGCTCAGTTCGGCATGGCGATACCCAGCTTCTGGCTGGGTATCCTGCTGATACAGGTGTTTGCTGTACGACTGCATCTCGCGCCGCCAGGAGGCTACGAAGGAATCACGAGCCTTGTTCTGCCGGCTGTAGCGTTAGCGCTGCCTCGCGCAGCGATCTTGACTCGCATGGTACGCGCGAGCATGCTTGATGTACTCCACCAGGACTATGTTCGAACAGCACGAAGCAAAGGTGTTTCGCTGTGGGCTGTCGTGTTTAAGCACGCACTGCGTAATGCTGGGATCAATATCTTCACTGTAGCGGGAATCCATTTGACGCAGCTTCTGGCTGGGACCATCGTTATCGAACAGGTTTTCGCTCTTCCCGGCCTCGGCCAGTTGCTGCTGCCAGCTGTGCTGCAGAGGGATCTGCCATTGGTTCAGGGACTCGTGATGATCGGTGCTTCGTTGATTCTCATGGCAAATCTGGGTTTTGACTTTATCCTGGCTGCTCTTGACCCACGAATTCGGTTTGACTGACGGGAGGTGTTTCTATGCGGCGGCGGAACCCGCTACTGGTTTTGGGCATAATTCCCCTGGTACTCATTGCAGCGTTAACCATAGTCGGAATTTGGTATACGCCTTACAATCCCAGCCAAATGCGGGTACGAGAACGCTTTCAGCCACCGTCATCCGAACACTGGTTCGGGACAGATCAGTATGGCCGCGATCTGTTTAGCCGTATCATGCAGGGTGGACGAACCACTCTGGCGGTTGGGCTCGTCGCCGTGACTGTCGGACTCGCAATCGGCACAGCTTTGGGTGCCGTCTCTGGATACTATGGGCAGCAGTGGGACGAGGTTCTGATGCGTATCGCTGATGGCTTGTATGCATTCCCGGCCTTTCTCCTCGCCCTGCTGGCCGTCACTATTGTGGGACCCGGCAGGGGGACTGTGCTTACAGCCATTGCCGTGGCAAACGTTCCGATTTTCATGCGTGTTGCCCGGGCTAATTTCGTCCAACTCCGCAATACCACTTATATTGAGGCCGCTCGGGCCATCGGGGCTTCGGATCTGCGCATCGCCGTGCAGCACATGCTGCCGAATACCGTAACGCCGCTGCTGGTACAAGCCTCGGCAAGCTTCGCAGCCTCCGTATTGGCGGAAGCCTCCCTCAGTTATCTGGGAGTGGGGATCCAGCCCCCCCTAGCGAGTTGGGGCCGCATGCTGCGCGAAGCGCAGTCTTTTGCCGGCCTTGCGCCATGGACAGTCGTATTTCCTGGGCTAGCTCTTGCTCTCACCATTCTCGGACTCAACCTCCTAGGCGACGGCATCCAAGAAAGACGATCTGAAGGAGGGATCGCACAGAGCCGTCACGAATGACTGAAGAAAAGCCAAGAGGGGGGATTGCCGTGGAAGCCGTGATTTTAAAGGAGCCTGGCGTTGTCGTTATCGAAAAGCGCACAGCCGAGTCGGCTGCAGCTGATGAAGTGCTGGTGCAGGTGGTCTATGGTGGTATCTGTGGTTCGGACGTCCATGGGTATCTTGGGACCCAGCCGTTTATCTCGTACCCAAGAATCCTCGGTCACGAAGTCGTAGGCCGAGTCGTAGAAAGTCGCTCCAATCATTTTAGCCCCGGGGATCGGGTGGCGGTTGATCCTGTTTTCAGCTGCGGATCCTGCTATGCGTGCAGAGTCGGGCGCAGCAACGTGTGTCGTGACGTTGCCGTATTCGGTGTGCATCGCGATGGTGGGTTTCAACAGCTTATCAAGCTCCCAGCTGATAATCTCCATCGACTGCCGGATGAAGTCAGCTTTGAACAGGGGATTTTTGCTGAACCTCTCTCCATCGGATTCGAGGCAACCACCCGAAGCCGAGTGGCCCCTTCCGATACGGTTACCGTTATTGGAGCCGGCACAATTGGGCTCATGGTGGCCTGTGCCGCCAAACATTTCGGAGCGCGAGTAATCATTGCTGACGTCAGCGAATTCCGAACCGTACTGGCGGAAAAGCTCGGAGCCGACCGAGTCGTTAACGTCTCATCGGAGTCGCTCTCGGATGTCGTCGACGAAGAGACCGGTGGGGAAGGGTCGTCAGTTGTCATCGAAGCAGTAGGCAGTGACGCCACGATTAACCAATCCTTGGAGTTAGTCAGCGCGGCTGGGCGCGTTGTTATCCTGGGTCTCACCAAAAAACCCATCCCGCTTCCCATGTCGCTAGTGATAAAGAAAGAGATCGACCTCTTGGGGTCACGCCTGAACAACCGGCTGTTTCCCCAGGTTCTTAGGCTTCTAGCCGAGGAAAACCTGGACACATCACCTCTGATCACGGATATCCTTCCCTTTTCGGAAGCTCCCAAGGCCTTCGCAGCGAAAGCCGCGCCGCAGGACACACAGATCAAGAC
>SLOG01000179.1 GCA_007132635.1 Limnochordia bacterium | reverse complement strand
CTGCGAGTTCGTCACATCTGCTGTGAAACTCATGCGGATGGATGTCTGGGCATCGTCGACACTGCAGCCAATGGCAGCCAGGACATGGCTGACGGACTGGTCGCGGGTTGAGCAGGCAGCACCCACGGAGACCATAATGCCTTCCTGCTCGAGGTAGTGTACCAAGACCTCGGCGGGTACGCCGCGAAATCTGACGTTCAGGATGTGGGGAGCTCCGTTGGCCGGGCTGTTGAATGCAGATTCGGGTATGGCCCGGACGATCTTGCCCAACATCATTTTAGCGTGCTGCAGGTGGGCCGCGCGCGTTTCCCGCCGTTCCTCCACGATTTGGAAAGCCTTTGTCAGGCCGACGATCCCCGGCACGTTTTCGGTTCCCGAGCGCAGGCCGCCTTCCTGCCCACCCCCCAGAAGGAGGGGCTGTAGGTTAATGCCGGTGCGGCTCAAGAGCATCCCGGCTCCTTTGGGCCCGCCGATTTTATGGCTGCTGATGGACAGCAGATCGACGCCCTCGGCCGGCGTAGGCAGCGGCAGCTTGCCGGCCGCCTGCACCGCATCCACATGGAAGCGGATACGGTGGCTGCGGGGCCGCTTCTGGTTGACCACTTGAATGCACTCCCCGATGGCTGCCACCGGATTGATGCTGCCGATTTCGTTGTTGACCTGCATGATGCTGACCAGACGTGTTGAGGGTTCTAGCGCTGCTTCGACAGCCTCGGGGGTGACAGTCCCGTCCTGTTCCACGGGAAGGACGGTCACCCGCCAGCCTGCTGCTGCCTCCAGATACTCCATCACTCGCAGGACGGACGGGTGCTCGACCGCCGTTGTGACGGCGTGCTGTCCCTCAAGGTACAGACCAGCGCTGCCCTGCAGGGCGAGGTTGTTGGCTTCTGTTCCGCCGGATGTGAAGATCACGCCTTGGGGTTCGCAGCCCCAGCGCTGTGCCAAGAACCCGCGGCACTGCTGGATACGCTGTTCAACCGCAGCACCCCACGCATGAGGGGCGGAGGGGTTGGCAAAGGTCTCTGCCCAGTACGGTTCCATGGCTGCCAAAACGAGAGGATCGACGGGTGTCGTGGCGCTGGCGTCAAGGTAGACACCCTCCTTAGAGGGTGTTGGTTGGTTACTGTTCATCATCCGGAACTCCCCTTATTTCGATGGTGGTGGCTGGATAGTAGTGGGTCAGAATGGTACGGTAGTCTTTGCCCGCCTCGGCCATGCCGAGAGCGCCGTACTGGCTCATGCCCACGCCGTGTCCCCAACCGCCGCCGTAAATTGTTAGGCCTTGAAGCTGACCTTCTTTATAGCTGGGATAGAAGATGAAAAGATTACTGCGCAGCCCGCCCAGACTGCGGCGGATTGCGTCTCGCCGCACCGTAACTACATCGTCGGTGCCTATCCATTGGACAGCACTGACGCGGTGGGAGGGGCCGCGCTCAAGGATGACTAGGTCGGTTAGATTGCCGATGTCCGCTGGTGCTAGCCGTTCGAGGTCGGTGCGGGAATAATCCCGCACCCAGCGGTAGCTGCTGAGTTGGCGGCCCACGTTGGAGTACGAGTCGACGTCATGCCGCAGCCACGCAGCCAGGTCGAATCCCTCATCGGGGAAGCTGCCGCCATCAGCGGCTGCCGGTAGGTACGCGCGCTGGCCGCCCCACACTTCGGCGCTGGATGACAGCAGGCCCCCGCTGTTAGCCGAATACACTGCGTCGATGGGAGCTCCGTTGTGAACGAGGATTTCCCCCCGCGTGGCGTTCACCGCCTCCGTCGTATTGGGGTGCTCTCTGCCAACCCCCGGATAATGGGCGGAAAGCACTGTGGACAGCAGATCGAACCCGCGGCTGGCGTAGCGTCGTCGATGAAACTCACTGTATGTGCGCGCGGCTACGGCCTGGGCTTTGAGGGCTTCGCTGTGCCAGCTCGGACTCATTTCCGCCGCTGTGACCGAGTACAGGTAGGCTTCCAGCGGCAGTTCGTTGACGATCGTCAGCCCCTGCTCGAAGGGGAGGAGTTCCAGAGTTTCCCGGTACTGGCGGGTTTCGCGCCCTGCCCAGTAGTACCCTTGGCCATAGGCAATGTCATACAGAGCAAAGGTCGTGGTGGGATCCGTGAGCGTCAGCGAGACGGGAGCCGTCAGTTCGTGGACAGTGTCTCCTGCCGCAAAGGTCACGTGTTCCGGGTTTCCTTCGCGATGCTGCACCTCCCACAGACGGTTTCCCTCCAGCTCAACGGTGGTCCCCGCAGTGTCTACAGCCGTGAAAGGTGCTCCGGCACTGAGCGTCAGCGAAGCTGCTCGCTCCAAAAGCCCCACCCGCACTGGGGCATAGTCCGGAACCGGTTCTACTGCGGTGTGCTCAATGAGCGAGGGGCCGGTCCGGGTTGGCGTCGGCTGAGGTGGTGGTGGCGGCAGTTCCCGGCGCAAGGCAGTGATGCGTGCCGCAACTGACGGATCGGGGTAAAGAGACTGCACCCTTGTGTAAGCTTGGAGCGCCTTTTCCTTATCTCCGACGGATTCGGCCCACTCACCGATGGTCCAGCGGAGGTGATCCTGGCTTTGGTCGAAGCGCAGGCTTCGTTCGAGAACCTCTATGGCATCCTCAGTTCGGCCCATGGCGTGCAGGACATCGGCCTGCCGATTCTGCAGCAGCACGGCATGCTCCCGCAGCTCGAGGCCAGCTCTTAAGCTGGAAAGCGCTTCCTCGTAGGCTCCCGAGCGATAGTAAGCCGTGCCAAGGTGGTAGTACGTTTCCCAGTCGGCATCCGCATGATGGGCCTGCAGCAGTTCGAGGGTCTTGTCCAACTCGCCTAACTGCAGGAAAGCACGTGCAGCGGTGTTGTGCACGGCGGGATGGTCAAGCTTGCCGTAGTCCGATAGCGCCTGCAGGGCTTGTTCGGGTTGTCCCTGCTGCAGCAGCCGTTCACTCTGCGTAAAGACTATGTGGTCCGGAAACGCTGTCGGCACGGCAAACGCGTTAATTAGAAGCGCGCCAATAACCAGAGAAAGCAGTAATTTGCCCATCGAATACTCCTCCTCCTTCTGCTGTTGGTATTGTTCCATGCTGAGGGTTGGTTTCCCTGCTTCTTGACCGCGGGTCGCGCAAGTGGTAAAACTAAGATGTCGCAGAAAGACAAGGAGAAGGACTTGAGAGGGAGTGGGTAGATGCTGGCTCTGAAGGCTGGTTGGTTGTTTGATGGTTGGTCCGAGACACTGGTGGAAAATCCCATAGTCTTGATCGATGGTGAACGCATACATACCGTGGGATCGTCAGATACCGTAAGCGTTCTTCAAGGCACTGCGGTGGCGGATTTCCCCAACGCCGTGCTGATGCCGGGTTTGATTGATCTTCATGTCCATTTGACCATTGGGGGCGAGGCAGATCCTCGCAGCGTTATGCGGGATCCAGAAGCGGCGCAGGCCTTGCGGGCTGCGGCTAATGCCAGACGGATGCTGGAGCGAGGCATCACCTCGGTACGTTCTCTGGGTGCAGCGTTCGATGCCGACATTGCTCTGCGGCGGGCGATAGCCAAGGGCGAGGCTGTGGGGCCGCGGATCACGGCGAGCGGCCGCTGTATCACCATGACGGGGGGCCACGGCCACCAGATGGGTATCGAGGCAGACGGTCCGTGGGCGGTGCGCCAGGCGGTGCGGTCGGTGATCAAAGCAGGCGCCGACGTTGTCAAACTCATGGCCACGGGAGGCGTTCTCACGGAGGGCGTGGAGCCCGGGTCGCCAGAACTCTCTTTCGAGGAGCTGCAGGCCGCAGTTGCCGAGGCGGAAAATGCAGGGCGCCGCACCGCGGCCCACGCCCAGGGGACAGTCGGGATTCGCCAGGCCGTGACAGCGGGAATCCATTCTATTGAGCACGGCTGCTTTCTGGATGATGCCGTCATCGATCAGATGGGCGAAAATGGCACCGTGCTGGTTCCGACCTTATCTGCTCCCCTGAATATTCTGCGGCACGGCACAGCCGCGGGGATACCTCAGTATGTTGTGGATAAGACCAAGTACATCTGGGAGGCGCATCAGGCCAGTTTCCGCAGGGCCTATGAAGCAGGGCTGACCATCGGAATGGGTACAGATGCCGGTACACCGTTTAACGTTCCCGGCGAGAACGCCAGCGAATTGCAGTACATGGTGGAGGCAGGCATGAAATCTGTCGATGCCCTGCGGGCGGCAACGGCTACCGCTGCCGAGATTCTCAGCCCGACACCCGACCGCGGCCTCTTGGCGCCGGGCCGGTTGGCGGACATCCTTGTCATCGCCGCCAATCCCCTGGAGGATGTTACGCTCTGGTCTCAGCCGGAAGCGCTGCTGGCGGTCTTCCTTGGAGGGAAACGGGTGAAGTGAGCACTCCAGCGGCTATGGAAGGGTGGGGTGGGACATGCCGCAGATTGTGCTGGACGGAATTGAGAAGCATTTCCGGGTTAGTCGCACTCGAGAAGGCGAAGACGGCTGGTGGAAACGCCTGTTCCGCCGTTCGCAGACGGTTGTCAAGGCATTGGATTCAGTGAGTTTTGCTATCGAACCCGGTGAGCTTGTGGGATACATTGGCCCGAATGGCGCTGGGAAATCCACTACAGTGAAAGTCATGAGCGGCATTTTGGTTCCGGATGCAGGCCGGTGTGAGATCTTGGGCAGAATACCGTGGCTGCAGCGGCGGCAGCACGTGGCTGGCATCGGTGTCGTCTTCGGTCAACGTAGCCAGCTTTGGTGGGACGTGCCCGTAGAGGATTCGTTTTCGCTGCTGAAAGAGGTGTACTCGGTGGAGCGCGGCGTCTTTCAAGCGCGACGGCTCCAGTTGGTGGAAGCTCTGAGCATTGGCGATCTGTTGACGACTCCCGTGCGGCAGCTGTCTTTGGGACAGCGGATGCGCTGCGAAATGGCGGCTGCACTGCTGCACAGCCCGCAGATTCTGTTCCTCGACGAACCAACGATCGGCCTGGATACGGTGGCCAAACTGGCACTGCGAGACTTTCTGCGGGAGGAGAATCGCCGCAGCGGGGTCACCATGATTCTGACGACCCACGACATGGACGACATTGAAGCCCTTTGTCGGCGGGTGATGGTGATCGGGCGGGGACGTCTTCTGTACGATGGATCGCTGGCGCAGCTAAAAGAGCGGTATTCGCCTCTGGCTTCCATCACAGCGGTATTGGATGAAGCTCGGGAACCGTTGCCCATACCCGGAGTGCAGGCAATCGATGCAGAGGGCCCCGTCTGGCGGATTCAGTATGACCCCAAGGTGACATCGACCGCTCGGGTGTTGTCAGAGCTAACAACGCGGCTGCCCCTCAAGGATGTGTCTATGGAAGACAGCGACATTGATGCCATCATTGCGCGCATGTACCAGGAGATGCGGCTGTGAGCGGCGCGCTGTGGCGGCACCGCCGTGCGTACGCGAGTCTGTTTCGGATCCGGTTTCTGGAAGGCATGCAATACCGTTTGGCAGCTTGGGCTGGCGGTGCTACCAGTATCTTGTACGGCCTGATTGAGATCACCGTCTTGGTCGTGTTCTATTCGTATGCACAGCACCGGGAGGCAGGGTTTGCGGCTGGTCTTTCACTGCGGCAGGTGGTTTCGTACGTCTGGATCGGCCAGATTCTGTTTCTGATGCAGCTGTCTCTCGAACCAGATCTGCTGGAAAGGATCGACCGCGGCGATGCCGCCGTCGATATGTGCCGGCCGTTGGACTTCTACTGGCATTGGCTGGTTCGAACCGCAGCGGGCCGTTTGGTACCGGTACTGTGGCGCGGTTCGTTTGTGCTGGCTGCAGGGCTCCTCATTCCGGGTACCTATGGGTTGGGAGCGCCCGCTTCTCTGTGGGGGCTGTTGTTGACTGTTGTCGCGGGAGTAGGCGCTTTGGGGCTATGCGCCGCTTACTGCATGGTGGTGTATGCCGTGCGAATGCGGATCGAGTGGGGGCCTGGCCCGATGTACATGCTGCTCCTGCTGGCCAGCGTCTTCTCCGGAAGTTTTCTCCCGCTGCAGCTCTGGCCGGACGTACTGCAGAGGTTTCTGCTGCTGCAGCCGTTCGCCGGCTACCTGGATATTCCCGCCCGCCTCTATGTCGGGTCGCTGCATCCCACCCAAGCTTGGGGTCCGCTGCTGCTGCAGTGGCTGTGGATCGCGGTTCTCGTCGGCATGGGGCGGTATCTGATTGGGCGCCGTCTGGCCTCAATGACCGTGCAGGGGGGATGACGTGATGGAGGCTTTGCGTGTGTATGTCCTGTACTTAGGTATGAACCTGCGGGCGGGGCTGCAGTACAGAGGGTGGCCTTTGATGATCATCCAGACCCTCGTCGTGGTTGTCACCGACCCGATTGGCCTGGTCTTCTTGTTTCACCGTTTCGGCCCGATCGGACCCTGGACTGTCCACCACATGCTGCTCGTGTATGCGATGGCCGTCACGAGTTTCGGGTTGGCCGAAACCTTTGGCCGTGGCCTCGACTACTTTCCTTGGCGGATGATCCGCAGTGGCGATTTTGACCGCGTCCTACTGCGGCCTCAGCCCCTGCTGCTGCAGATTGCTGGTACCTATTTTCATGTCCATCGTCTGGCGCGGGTGGGCGGCGGTTTGGCAGCGGTCGTTTACTGCCTGTGGGCACTGGAGGTGCCGTTGACGGCGGGCCGGTTGCTTCTGCTGACGGCGGCTCTTATCGGCGGCTTCTTCACCTACATTGGTGTTTTTATCGCCGCTTCGGGGATCGCCTTTTTCACGATCCAGGCCTTGGACTGGATCTATATCTTTACCAACACCAGCTACCAAGTGGCTCGCATCCCGGTGGACGTGATGCCTTCGCTGCTGCGGGTAACCTTTACATTTGTGATGCCGATGCT
>SLOG01000207.1 GCA_007132635.1 Limnochordia bacterium | reverse complement strand
TTAAAGAGGATCGTGCAGCTGTCGAGGACCATGAAGCAGCTAAGATTATGCTTCGCGATTTCCAGGAAAAGCAGGCAGAACTCCAGAAGCAGCAGATGGAAGGCAAGCCTGCCTCGGAAAAACAGACAGAAGAACTGCGAAAGCTTTACGAAATCCTATCGATCAACCCGTATATCCGTGAATTGTTTGAGGCTGAGTTTGCTTTCGGCGGCCTGATGATGGATGTTCAGCAGACAATAACTCAAGGATTGGGCCTCGACAGCAGTGATGATGAAGAAGAAGAGACGACGGAAACAGAGCCAGGTTTGGAGACTCCTACTAAGAAACTCTGGACTCCCGGGAATTAGAAGGCCCTTGAGTATGAATACTCTGAGAATCGGAACCGCTGGAATACCCAAATCAGCAACCAAACGGTCAACTCAGGAAGGCATAAAACGGCTGGCTGCGTTAGACTTGGATTGTATGGAATTGGAGTTTGTGCGCAGTGTCCAGATGGGCGAGAAAACGGCCGACGCCGTGAAAGCTACTGCGGCTGATAAGGGCATTGCCCTTACGGTTCACGCTCCTTACTACGTTAACCTGAATTCGCGTGAAAGCGACAAAGTCAAGGCAAGTGAGGAGCGAATACTCAAGGCCGCTCGAATAGGTGCTGCGGCCGGTGCGGTGAGTGTCACGTTCCATGCAGGGTTTTACCATGATGATGACCCCGGTGTCGTGTATCCTGTTATCATGAAACGGCTTAAGTCACTGCGGACTACCCTAGATGATGAAGGACTTTCGATTCACCTTCGTCCCGAGACAACGGGTTCTGTCTCCCAGTTTGGGACCCTCGTCGAGATTGTGGGGCTGTCCCAAGAGATTTCGGGAGTCTATCCGTGTGTTGACTTTTCCCATCTCCATGCGCGTTGGGGAGGCGGCAGCACGTATGAGGACTTCTGCGAGGTTTTGTCATTCATCCAGACGGAATTGGGTCCTGAGGCACTTGCGACTCTGCACATGCATGTTTCTGGCATTGAATATGGTGACAGAGGCGAGAAGAAGCATTTGCCGTTTGAGGAGTCTGATATGGATTACTGGGCCGTGATCCGGGCATTAGTAGACTTTGATGTCGGCGGCTGGTTGATCTGTGAAAGTCCGATTCTTGAGGATGACGCCATTCTGTTGCAGCAAGCATATAAGGCGTTGAAAGAAGGGTGAATCTCATAAGTCTTTTGTTCTTACAGAAGGGGAGTGCTGGTGGGTGTACGAATTTTTAAAGGCTGTTGACCCGGAGATTCGAGGCGTTATCCTTAAGGAGACTCAGCGTCAGGCGAACAAACTAGAATTGATTGCCTCGGAAAACTTCGTTAGTGAGGCTGTCTTGCAGGCCATGGGAAGCCCGCTCACAAACAAGTACGCAGAAGGATATCCTGGCCGCCGCTACTATGGGGGCTGCGAGTTCGTGGATGTAGCCGAACGCTTGGCCATTGACCGAGCAAAGCAGCTGTTTGGTGCTGAACACGCGAATGTGCAGGCCCATTCTGGTGCGCAGGCCAATCAAGGTGTCTACTTCGCTGCTTTGCAGCCCGGCGATACGGTCTTGGGGATGGATCTCTCTCATGGAGGGCATCTGACACACGGCAGTCCTGTTAATATGTCGGGTGCGTGGTTTAACTTCGTGCATTACGGTGTCCGTAAAGAAGATGAACGTCTGGATTTTGACCAGCTCCGTGATTTGGCGAAAGAGCACCGGCCAAAGCTAATAGTAGCAGGAGCTTCAGCCTATCCTCGAACCATCGACTTTTCGCGTTTGCGGTCGATTGCTGACGAGGTCGGAGCACTGGTCATGGTCGACATGGCCCATATAGCGGGTTTGGTAGCTGTTGGTCTGCACCCGAATCCGGTTCCGCATGCACACTTTGTTACCAGCACTACCCATAAGACGCTTCGCGGCCCGAGGGGAGGGCTCATCCTCACTAGCACAGAGTATGCTAAGACGATAGACAAGGCAATTTTCCCTGGTATCCAGGGAGGACCCTTGATGCATGTTATCGCAGCCAAGGCGGTGGCCTTTAAAGAGGCACTTAGTCCATCGTTTAAGGAATACCAGAAGAGAGTTTTGGCGAACGCGAGGGCGTTAGCTGAAGCGCTGATCACAGAAGGATTCCGTTTGGTGAGTGGCGGCACCGATAATCATCTCTTGTTAGTGGACGTGAAAACCCGAGGATTTACCGGGAAGACTGCAGAGAGAATCTTGGATGACGTGGGGATAACCGTGAACAAGAACACCATTCCTTTCGAAACCGAGTCACCGTTTGTCACTAGCGGCATTCGGCTGGGCACACCGGCTCTGACTACTCGCGGCATGGGGCCAGAGGAAATGCAGATCATTGGGGAGTTAATTGGGTCTGCTCTCACCAAGGGACAGCCGAATTTGGGGTCTATTCGGGCCGTGATTAGCGAACTCACGGAGAAATTCCCGTTTTACTTGGATTTCCGGGAATAGAGAGAAGGATTATCGGTTGGGGTGCCGAAGACGAGATGAGGAAGCCACTGCAGGTTTCATCTATTTTCGCGCCCCTTTGTGATCGGGTTCACAATGAGGCGAAACAGATACACTCATTTTTTTGTATGGAGGAGGAATTTTTGTGGCTGAGATGTTAGAGATCCGCTGGCACGGCAGGGGCGGTCAAGGAGCGAAGACTGCTGCGCTCCTTTTCGCTGAAGCAGCTGCAGCAGCTGGGAAATTTATCCAAGCGTTTCCCGAGTATGGGCCAGAACGGATGGGGGCCCCGGTGATTTCCTATAACCGGGTGAGTGAAGAGCCCATCACGCTCCATTCCGGTATAGAGAGCCCACAGTACGTGGCGGTATTGGATCCGTCATTCGTCGGTAGTGTTGACTTCACAGCTGGGGTGCCCGATGGCGGTGTCATCATTATCAACACAGGTGATACGCCTGCAGAAATGCGGAATAGAATGGGTCTGAAGAACATGTCTATTCGTCTTTGCACAGTCGATGCGAGTGCTATTGCGCAAGACACGATTGGTCGGGCGATCCCCAACACACCTATGTTGGGAGCTATCGTTAAGGCTACCGGGACTTTGGATCTAGAGACAGTGTTGGTCGATGTGGAAAGCAAAATGAAGAAAAAATTCCGCGATAAACCTGAAATTGTCCAAGGAAACGTGGACGCTATCCGGAGAGCCTACGAGGAGGTAGTCAGCGAATGAGTGCTAAGAAAGAACGGCCGATCAGCAAGACTGCTGGATGGCGAGAGCTTCCTTCTGGCGGCATGATACCTGCTGGCGGTACGGCGGAAGCTTTTAAGACCGGCGATTGGCGTACTATCCGGCCGGTCCACCATCGAGAGCATTGTATTGACTGCATGCAGTGCTGGGCGTACTGTCCAGATATGGCAATTCTCCTTGAAGATGGTGTGCGAGTGATTGGTATGGACTTTGATCACTGCAAGGGCTGCGGCATTTGCGCCAATGTGTGCCCTACGAAGCCCAAATCCATCGATATGGTTTCAGAGATAGAAGCACAGCGCAAGGATGCTGAAGGGGAGGGAGAGGAATGAGTGTGGTAAAACAGGATCCCAGGAATTCCACGGCCTTGACAGGCAATGAGGCTGTTGCCCAAGCTATGCGGCAGATTGAGCCTGATGTGGTAGCGGCGTATCCCATCACTCCTCAAACTGAGATCGTTCAGATCTTCTCCACGTATGTTTCAGATGGTCTTGTGAACACGGAATATGTACCCGTTGAGAGCGAACACAGTGCGATGAGTGCTACCGTTGGTTCGGCCGCGTCTGGTGCTCGTTCGATGACAGCGACATCAGCGAATGGGTTAGCGTTGATGTGGGAGATTCTTTATATTGCGTCGGGAACGCGTCTTCCCATCGTCATGCCGGTAGTCAACCGTGCGCTCAGCGGCCCAATCAATATCCACTGCGACCACAGCGATGCCATGGGAGCCCGTGACTCTGGATGGATTCAGCTTTTCTCTGAGAACGCGCAGGAAGCATATGATAACATGTTTCAAGCTGTTCGCATCGCAGAGCATCCTGATGTGCGACTGCCAGCAATGGTCTGTCTTGACGGTTTTATCATCAGTCACGGAATGGAGAACGTGTTTACTTTGGAAGACAATGCCATTCGCGAGTTTATTGGCGATTACATGATCGAACGCAGTCTTCTAGACGTTGAGCAGCCAATGACTTTGGGGCCGCTGGACCTACAGGACTTCTACTTTGAGCATAAGCGAGCAGAGGCTGAGGCCATGGTCCGCTCGAAAAAAGTGATTCAGTCTATCGCCGAGGAGTACGAGAAACTATCCGGCCGATCGTATGGATTGTTCGAAGAATATAAACTGGATGATGCTGAAATCGCAATAGTCGTTCTGGGATCGACAGCGGGTACCGCTCGCTACACCATTGACCAGCTTCGGGCTCAGGGAATCAAGGTAGGTATGCTGAAACTCCGCGTGTTCCGCCCATTCCCCTTTGAGGAACTGAAGCAGGCATTAGCTCACGTAAACGTGATTGGTGTTATGGATCGGGCAGACAGCTTCTCATCGATTGGCGGCCCTCTCTTTAGTGAGCTTCGGGCTGTGATGTACGATTCCGAAACTCGGCCTCTCATAACCAACTATATTTATGGACTCGGGGGACGGGATATCAACCCGAGGCTTATTGAGCAGATGGTTCGTGAGTTGGCTGACGTACAGGAAGCTGGCAGGCTCAACCAATATGTAAACTATCTCGGCGTAAGGGAGTGACGGAGCGATGGCATTGAATCTAAAAGAACTAGCCAAGCGACCGGTCCGTATCAGCGGCGGCCATCGGGCCTGTGCCGGCTGTGGGTTTCCGATCGTTATCAAGATGATTCTTGGCGCTACTGAGGATCCCGTGGTCGTCGGCTGTGCTACGGGCTGTATGGAAGTCACCACGACCGTATTTCCCTATACCGCTTGGAAGGTACCGTTTATTCACAACGCCTTCGAGAACTCTGCAGCGACAATCAGCGGTGTGGAAGCTGCCTACCAATCCCTAAAACGTCAAGGGAAAGTGGATAAAGAGATCAAATTCGTCGCTTTCGGCGGAGACGGCGGCACCTATGATATCGGGTTTCAATCTCTGTCGGGCGCTATGGAGCGCGGGCACAATATGGTGTATGTGTGCTACGACAATGGAGCCTACATGAACACCGGAATCCAGCGGTCAAGTGCTACTCCGCGCGGCAGTCATACAACGACGACACCGGCGGGTAAGGTTCGGTACGGCAAGAAAGAGTACCGCAAGGATTTGACGACGATAATGGCCGCTCATGGTATCCCTTACGTGGCCCAAGCTAGCGTCAGTAATTTGGTGGATTTAGCGCGGAAAGCGGAGAAGGCATTCAACGTGGACGGGCCAGCCTTCTTGAATGTTTTCTCGCCTTGTCGGTTGGGTTGGAATGTTCCTGCTGACAGTGCGCGTGATATCTCTAAAGGGGCCACAGATAGCTGCTTCTGGCCTTTGTTTGAAGTTGAAAACGGTGTTTGGAAGGTCAGCTACAAACCTCGTAACAAGATCAGCATGGACGATTGGATGGAATCCCAGGGTCGTTTTCGTCATCTGTTCAAGCCTGGAAACGAAGGGATTCGCGAGGAGATTCAAGCTCAAGTTGACCAACAGTGGGAACTTCTTCTTAAGCGTGCCGAGTAGTTTTTTTAAAAGGACAGGGATTGCCTTAACGGCAATCCCTGTCCTTTTTGCGTTCGATCGCTTAGACTCTGTTCTTAGGCTTTTCGCTCCATCGGCAGATTCTCTCCAAGTCAAAAACCCACCCAAGGTGGGGGTTCAAAACCATACTTTCGTGAGGTTTACTTTTCGACATGACCCAGTATCCTAAGATCAGAAAGTATTCTTGGTCTTGAGGAGGGTGCGAAATGGAGAACCTTTACAGGGTAAAAAGACGAGATTTATTACGGTGCGCCGACGTTTTGGCAAAGGCTTTTTTTGAGTATCCCATGTATAAGCATGTTTTAGGCTCCGATCACAGTGCAGAAACGATGGGAATTGCCACTCGGTTCTTTGTGAATTACGCCTACCTCTATGGGGCGGTGTATGCTCCATCACCAGATATTGAGGGAGTGCTGTGTACTATCGACTATCAGAATTACAGGATGAATCCTTTTCGTCTTCTGCGCTGCAATGGCCTTGCGCTTGTTCGACTTGGGCTCAATGTTAACAGAAAATATGACGAATACGATAAGCTTAATTCCAAAGTGCACAGGGATGTCATCTCGGTTCCCCACCAATACATCATGTGCATTGGAGTTGATCCCGAAAAGCAGGGGCAAGGTTTGGCGAGTTATATGTTGCGTCCGGCAGTGCAGTCGGCTGCAGCGAACGGCTACGCGTCGTACCTAGAGACCCACAACCAGACAAACGTAGACATCTATAAGAGGTACGGATTTCAGTTGATGGGTGAACATGAGCTTCCTAACAGTGACATTACTCTGTACGCAATGCTGAAACGATGAGTCATGGTCTTTTCGTTTGGGGCAGATGGGCGCTATTTTGCTTGCTTGCGGCTTGGTCTGTGGTACAATACCATTAAAAGAACCGACCTGGTATACCAGACCGAGGCGGTGGGGAGCGTGGGCTAAGTGTCTGTGCAGGGGACAGATCGCAATACGATACAAGCGATGAAGTTGAACCGGGTTGAGGGCGGTTTTGCTGTGGCGAGCGACAATCTCGCTGGCCCCTACATAGGTCTTTTCGCGTTGGCATTGGGGGCAACACCCTCGCAAATGGGCATGCTCAGTGCCTTCCCCGCGCTGATAGGGAGTCTTCTGCAGATTCCCTATGGGATGCTGACCGAACGCTTGGGCAATCGCAAGCTCATGGTTCTGATCGGCGCCGGGTGGCTGCGCCTCAGTTGG
>SLOG01000436.1 GCA_007132635.1 Limnochordia bacterium | reverse complement strand
TGTGATGGATGAAACGGGAAAACTTGCTGAGCCGTGGCGCGCCGAGTGGATTGTACCGACGTTAGAAGGCGACGTGCATCCAATGATGCGCAGCGAATTCACTGTGGCGAGCGAGCTGGTGGATGCTCGAGCATATGTCTGCGGATTGGGTCTGTACGAACTCCATGTCAACGGCGACAAGGTTGGCGATGAGTGCCTAATGCCTGGTTACCACGCTTACGATTTCTGGCTGCAGTATCAGACCTACGACATTACCGACTACATGCAGGAAGGCATGTGTGCTGTCGGCGCTCTTTTGGGCAACGGTTGGTACAAAGGTCGTTTTGGTTTCGAGGGTGGTACAGAGAATATTTACGGTGACACGTTTGGCCTGATCTGTGAGATCGTCCTGACCTATGCTGATGGGCGAACGGAGGTTGTGGTTACGGATGACTCGTGGTTGTGTGCTGCCTCTCCCATTCTTTTTAGTGGTATTTACGATGGCGAAGTTTTTGACGCTAGAGAGGAAAGGTCTAGTTGGGCAAAGCCTGGGCATGGCGTCGCTGAATGGCAGGCAGTGCGCGTCAAAGATTTGGGCAGTGACAAGTTGAGCGAACGCCTAAGTCCCGGTATTGTCGTGAAGCATGAACTAAACCCTGTGGAGATTATCAAGAGTCCGGCTGGCGAGATGATATTGGACATGGGCCAGAACATGACGGGCTGGGTTCGCTTCCGCATGGATGCACCCACCGGTACTGAACTCAAGATGCAGTTTGGAGAGCTTCTTCAGAATGGCTGCTTTTACCGCGACAATCTGCGAAATGCCAAGGCTGAATATGTTGTCTTTTCCGACGGGACCGAACGCGTCGTAGAGCCTAAATTCACTTTCTATGGCTTCCGCTATGTCAAGCTCACGGGCTTTGGTGACACGGTTAAGCCGGACGATTTCACTGGCTGTGTGATCTACTCCGATCTCGACGCCGCTGGTTCAGTGGAGACGTCTAATCCTTTGGTCAATCGTCTCTATGAGAATGCGGTGTGGGGCCAGCGGGGCAATTTCCTAGATGTCCCGACGGATTGCCCGCAGCGTGATGAACGCATGGGTTGGACGGGGGATGCACAGGTATTTGCTGGGACCGCGTGTTTCAATATGTACTCGCCAGCGTTTTATAAGAAGTACCTGCACGATCTGCGGCTCGAACAGCGGGCGCTGAACGGTTCTGTCCCGTTTGTTGTGCCCCGCCTAAAGGCAGGCGGGATGATGGGCGGCAACCATGGTTCAGCGGCTTGGGGCGATGCCGCGACAGTTATCCCGTGGGTGCTGTATCTCCACTACGGGGATAAAGAACTCCTGCGCCAACAGTTTGACACGATGCGTGATTGGGTGGATCATATCCGCCGGATTGATGAAAGTACAGGCGGCAAGCGCCTTTGGCAGACCGGATTCCATTTCGGTGATTGGCTTGCTTTAGACGGTGATGACCCGGAGTCTCCCATGGGTGGCACTGATGTCTTTTTCGTGGCCTCTGCGTATTACTGTTACTCGGCTCGTCTTGTTTCCAAAGCGGCCAAAGTCCTGGGATACGTCGAGGCAGCAGAGGAATACTCTCAGCTTGTAGAGGAGATCAAGGAAGCTATCAAGAACGAGTATTTTACTCCTAGTGGGCGAAGTGCTGTTGACACCCAGACGGCTATGGTGACGGCCTTGTATATGGATCTTGTTCCGGATGATTTTCGGCCGAGGCTCATCCGTGACCTCAAGGCTAAGCTTCGCGGCGATAATATGCACCTTAAGACTGGCTTTGTGGGGACTCCGTACCTATGTCCGGTGCTCTCGGACAATGGGGCTAACGAGTTTGCCTATCGCCTGCTTCTCAACGATGACTACCCAAGTTGGTTGTATGCGGTTAAAATGGGAGCGACGACCATCTGGGAGCGCTGGAACAGTGTCCTTCCTGACGGAACCATCAGCGATACAGGGATGAATTCTCTAAACCATTACGCTTATGGTTCGATTGCGGAGTGGATGTACCGTTCGATGTGTGGGATTAACCCTACAACGGATGACCCCGGGTTCAAGAGAATTCTTCTAAGACCGCGTCCCTTCGGCCTCCTCCGTTGGGCTTCGGCCTCGCTGGAGAGTGCCATGGGTCTGATTAACAGCCGTTGGGAGATACAAGAGGACGGCGCTTTGGCAATGCAGTTTACTGTACCTTTTGATACCGATGCTGAGATACGATTCCCAGATGCTCCGAAGGAAGGTCTCACCGTTAATGGGCTTTCGTTATGGGAGATTCAGGCGCTGTCACGCTGGGATAGTGGAGACTTAGTTCTGACCGTAGAAGCCGGTGTCTATGATGTTCGCTACATGCCGACAACGAACTATATCCTCAGTTACAGCACGAATACTTCTATTGGTGATCTTTTGGAGAACGCAGACACAAAGGCGATCTTGTATGAGCGGTTTCCCATGCTTGAGCAGATGGGAAGACGCGGACGCATGCTTACGAGTCGGAGCCTGCGGGAGCTGGCCGAGTTTCCCATGACTCGCTCTTTCGTGTCGGACGAACAGCTTGATGAGTTAGACAAGAAGCTGGAAACCATCCGTGTTCCCATAAACTAATGAAGATTGGGGATGATGCAGGTGCAGACGACGATTTTGTTCGGTTCAGCCCGAAGGAGCGGCGCTACACGTTTTCTGGTCGACATACTGGAAGCCGAACTCCCGGGTACCGTCGTCACGCTGTCGGCCTATGACATAAAAGCAAATCCATGCACAGACTGCCGGTACTGCTGGCATCATCCCGCCTGTGCAATTAAGGACAGCATGGTTCGTGTCTATGAAGTGCTAAATGCCTCCGACTGCATCATCGTTGCGTCGCCTATGTACTTTCACAGTCTGCCAGGCCCGCTGAAGACACTCGTTGACCGTTGTCAGGTTTATTGGGCCGAACGGCTTCGTCAAGACGGATTCGGCCAGCGTGAGAGGAGTGGAGCAGCTGTGTTTGTTGGAGGCGCACCCGCCTTTGAGCGACAGTTCCTCGGAGGCGAGGTAGTTGTCAACGGTCTCTTTCGTGAGCTTCATATTAAAGCGGTTGATGGACTGCGGTATGCGAATACAGACAAAGACCCCGTGACCGAAAGACTGAATGTTCGTGAGGATGTTAAGGCTTTGGTACAGCGGCTTCAAGGAGGGTAATCAAGTGGATGCCCTCCCGTTTGGTCTGCTGGCAGAGGAGTGGAAGGCAGGGCAGCAGGAGATTCGGTAGATGGTGGCGAATATGTAATAAAAGAGAAAAGAGGGTGATTCTTGTGAAACTATACCGTATCAGTCTTCTGATGATCGTTTTGCTTCTGGCGAGTTCTGTGGCTGCTATGGCGTACACCTCGTGGACACCGCGGGGTGGTGGCAGCACGGATATAGTTGACGATTTCGATGCCATCGTTGACGAGTTTGAGTTTATGCTCGATCAGGCTGTCCGACATCGGTCTGGTCATCCAGACTTTCTAGCCGATCTTGAGACTCTTCTGGACGACATGTATGCTTTTCGACTGGCGTTACTTGATGTTGTTAAGGACCGGGATGCTCTTCCGAGGGATGTTGATGTGATCGCGGACCCGGGGAATCTGGTTTCCTATAGAAGCCATACGGACCAAAGGTTCTATTTTCGGGTGACCGGAACGTCGCAGGGCACGATCTGGGGGACGGACATCTACACAGACGATTCCCGATTGGCCAAAGCTGCAGTTCATGCAGGTATCATCGACGTTGGGCAAACGGCTGTTATTGAAGTCGCCATTCGTGGTGGGCAGACCAGCTACACGGGAAGCACTCGTCACGGGATCACGTCGAGTTCGTATGGACGCTGGTCGGGGAGTTACGAAGTCATCAGGCGAGTCCCATCTCTGTCCGATGCGGAAGTCGATGTCATCGAGGATGATCCGGGCCGTCTCACGTCTCTTCGCTCTCGTACTGGCGAAACGTTTTTCTTCCGGATTACCGGATCGACGAGTGGTTCTGTCTGGGGTACCGATGTGTATACAGACGATTCACAGTTGGCCAAAGCTGCCGTCCATGCTGGTGTTCTTGCGATAGGTGAGACAGGCGTAGTTGCTGTCACGATTCTGCCGGGCCAGGATGGCTATGAAGGCAGCACTCGCAACGGTGTGACAACGTTTTCCTATGGACGCTATGGCGGAAGTTTTCGTGTAGCTCGACATCGTTAACGGTTTTTCGTCATACAACAGCCGCTGAGCGACCTGTGGGTCAATCGGTGGTTGTTTATTTGTGTCAAGAAAAGTTGTTACAGCAGCAGGAAATGATACACGAAGGCAGAATAGCTGAGTAACGATAAAGAGTATCATCACAAAATGGGGGGTTGGTTATGAGTAAACTGTTTGCAGCAGCATTGATGATTGTACTTGTCTTAGGAGGGGCTGGGTCAGCTGAAAACCTGGAGGCGGATGTCGTCATTGTGGGCGGTGGCGGAGCCGGACTTGTTGCCGCCATCGAGGCAGCCGTTCATGGCGCCAATGTTATCCTTATCGAGAAACTGTCGTTTCTGGGCGGTGAGACTTTAATAAGCGGTGGAGGATTGCAGGCAGCTGGCTCATCTGTCCAGGAAGCCAAAGGCATCGAAGACTCCGCGGATGCCCTTTACAAGTACTGGATGGAGAAAGGTTTGTACCGTATCAATGCTGATAAGGCAAGCCTCATCGCCAATGAATCGGCTGCCCACATTGAGTGGCTGCAAGAACAAGGCGTCGAGATGACCCCTGAAACTCTTTCTCCCGGCAGTTGGAGTCCTGCGGAGCCGCAGCGCTTCCATCGCGCTGTTGGCGGGGGGGCCGGTTTGATCCAACCGCTGATCAAATCTGCTGAAAGCCTTGGTGTGCAGTTCTATACAGACACTGAAGGAACCGAGCTTATCATGGAGAATGGACGCGTTGTGGGTGTCAAGACCGAAGGCAGTGTTTCGGAAGTTCGAGCCAATGCAGTCATCATCACAACCGGTGGGTTTGGAGCCAATAAGGACCTGTTAGCTCAGTATGCCCCGGATTACGTTGACGTGGTTGGCGTAACCACCCCCGGCAACATGGGGGGCGGTCTTCTGATGGCGGAAGCTGTCGGCGCCAAGATCTCTGGTCTTCATGGGGCGATTGGTTGGTTCTCTACGCCTGTTGGACTTAGCCCCACTATCTACGTGAACATGCAGGGTGAGCGCTTCATGGATGAAACGATTTTCTATGCTTTGAAGGCTGAAGCTCTGATCCAACAAGGTGGCATGGCTTACGACGTGTTTGACCAAACGTTCGTGGATGGTTTGGCAGAGAATACACAGAATAACATCAGCGGCGCTGTAGACGACGGTCGTATTATACAGGCTGATTCTCTGACAGCATTGGCCGAAGCACTAGGTGTACCCGCCGACGCTCTCACAGCGACTGTGGACACCTTTAACAAGTCTGCGGAAGCGGGGAAGGATTTGGCATACCATCGGAATCCGGCCTCTTTACGCACTGTAGCGGCAGGTCCGTTCTATGCCATGCCTGTCTATCTTAGTCATCTTGGTAGTATCGGTGGGGTCGTCACCAATCTAGAGGCTCAAGTTATCAACGACAAAGATCAAGTAATTCCGGGACTGTATGCAGCGGGCTCTGTGACAGGTGGCTTTCTGGGAGATGTCTACCCAGGTAGTGGTACTGCTATAGCCCAGCTTGTGGTCATGGGCCGTATTGCCGGGGCCAACGCAGCGGATGAGTAAACCACTGGATTATTGACGATAAGGGACCAGCCGCGTTTGGCTGGTCCCGTTTCCGAACCCGCAAAATCTTCTCTGTCACAGGCAGGAACTATGAACGTCGAGGCGAATTATAGTATGTCCCCTGTAGGTACCCTTTACACAGAAAGGAGCGAAGTCTGAGAGTGATCTACATACGGAAGTCCAGCCCGCCAGAAGAGACACTCAATTATCTAACCCATGGCCTTGGTCTCGTTTTGGCTGTGGTCGCTCTGGTGTTTCTTATTCGCTGGGGCAGTTTGGAGGGTGATATTTGGTATCGTATAGGTCTGTTTGCATATGGTCTGTCCTTAGTGCTCTTATATTTCTCATCTACCTTTTACCATATGTTGCCGAGAAGCCCAGCCAAGAGCCGTTTCCAGTTTTATGATCATGCATCGATATTTGTGTATATTGCTGGAACATATACCCCGCTGCTCTTAATCTCTCTCGGCGATACGACAGCATTTATCCTACTCGGTGCAGTGTGGTTGCTAGCTGTTTTTGGCATGGTATTTAAAGCGGTTTGGCTTGAGGAGTACCCGCTCTTATCAACGGCCATGTACTTCATCATGGGTCTGTTGATTCTGTTGGTACTGCAGCCTCTTGGGGAGGCGGTCGGTTGGACGAGTTTTCTTCTTCTTTTGGGCGGCGGCTCTTGTTATGCCGTTGGGGTGTTCTTTTTCGCTTGGCAGCGGTTGATGTACTACCACGTGATCTGGCACGTCTTTGTCTTGGCTGGAAGTACTTGCCACTTTTTTGCGATATATCTGGCGCTGCCTTTGGCGGCATAGCGAATTAAGGGGGGGCGTCCAAATGGACTGTTCTACCCTTTCTTGCTTTAGCACCAAAAAATCCTCGACTTTGGGAGGATTTTTCTGCGTTGAAATGGAAACATTCTACGAAAAGCAGCAAACTGTCGAATGGTTTCTTGTCGTTATTGTTTTTCGAAGTGAGGTGAGCGTCGAAGAAGACCGAAGGACCAATGAGCGATTCTGCGGTGAGAGCCAAACGCAAACTAAGGGAGGAAGTAGGCATGTACCGTAAGTTAGTTTTGATTAGTGTTACACTAGCTTTGGTTATGAGTCTCTCGTCCATGGTCTTGGCTGATGATTGGGTAACCACCAACCGTATAGGCAACCCAGATGCTGAGATCG
>SLOG01000434.1 GCA_007132635.1 Limnochordia bacterium | reverse complement strand
GAGCGCTGGAAATGGCTGTGCCCTGGAATTCGCGTGAAGAGATGGTTTGCCTTGATGCTTCTTGGTCTGGTTGTGAGTGGTATGGGCTTGCTTGTTTTGGCGGCAGAGGTTCGCCCGTTTTATGTGCAGTTTGAACTGTTCTTAGAGGGGGACCGGCTTCTTCTAGGCAGTCTGATGATGATTGGAGGGTTTGGCAGTCTGGCTCTAGGCGTAAGAGGAGTGATTCGTTCTGTCGTGGGGGCTGTGTATGCCGACCCGGATAGACTTGCGGACGCCGTTTACAGGCACAGGGGTTTGACTAAAGGAATCCGCATCGCCGTGATTGGCGGCGGCACAGGACTTGCTGTTTTGCTGCGGGGTTTGAAAAAGCACACGAATAATATTACAGCTGTGGTAACGGTGGCTGATGACGGAGGTAGTTCTGGCCGGATCCGAGATGAGTTAGGCATTCTGCCTCCCGGTGATATCCGCAGTACTTTAATAGCGTTGGCGGATACCGAACCCTTGATGGAGTCGCTGTTTCAGTATCGATTTCCTTGGGGGAAGGGCCTGGAAGGGCACAGTTTCGGCAACCTCTTCATCGCAGCCATGACTGATCTGACAGGAGACTTCGAAGAAGCAATACGGCAGTTCAGCCGAGTGCTGGCTGTCCGCGGCACAGTTCTGCCAGCAACTCTTGATACGGTGAATCTGCGGGCCGTTTTCCATGATGGTTCTGTCGTCGTTGGTGAGAGCGGGATACCCCAGCAGCACAAGACCATTGATACCATTGAGCTGCTGCCGCCAGATGCAGCGGCCCTGCCGGATGCGGTGTCAGCTATCCGCGCAGCTGACTTAGTGGTGATAGGGCCTGGAAGCCTGTACACAAGCATAATACCAAATCTGCTGATCTCCGGCATCCGTGATGCGCTAGCTGACACTGAGGCTCTGCGGATTTACGTGTGCAATGCCATGACTCAGCCAGGTGAGACAGACAGAATGACTGCCAGCGAGCATGCGCGGGCGTTGGTAAAACACTGTGGTGGTAGACAAGTGATGGATCTGGCGTTGTTAAATGACACTAGAATTCTTCCGAGCCAGTTGGAGGCCTACGCACAAAAAGGAGCACATCCGGTCGACGTTGATTCTCTCGGATTTCAGAAGTTGGGTATTCCAATCGTACGCCGAGATCTTTTGGACGAAGCTGATCTTGTGCGGCATGACTCGGCGAAAATCGCTGCAGAGCTCCTTGCACTTGCGGGAAGTCACCGGATGAGCAGGGAGTGAGGAGCGTTCTGCGGCACGACAAGGAGGAACTGCGGTGGGTTTTTCCAGTCGGACTAAACAGGAAGTGGTGCATTTTCTGCCTAAGGATCGGTGCTGCCTTTTGGGAGAACTGGCCGCCTACTATGACTTCAATGGATACTTGATGGAGACCGGTGGGTACTTGGATTTTAACAGTTCGTCACCTGTGGCAGCTCGTCGCCAATTGACATTAATCCGCACACTGTTTCCCAATGTGCATACCCAGATTTTCGTCAAACGGGCGCGTCTGCTCAAACACCAAGTATTTACAATTCGGATCTCGCCAGCCACAGCGGCTCAGAACGTGTTCGCAGAGCTTCGCCAGCTGCCGAGACTACAAAAGAGCCCGCTTGTCTACCGCAAAAAGTGCTGCCGACGGGCGTATGTTCGCGGTGCATTTCTCGCGCACGGGTCGATTACCAATCCTGAACGCACATATCACTTGGAGATCTCCACGGACAAGACCCAGGTAGCCGGAAAAGTGCAGGCTTTTGTTTGTTCTCTTGGCCTAGACGCCAAGGTTGTAGGTCGGAAAGGAAGCCGTGTTGTCTACCTAAAAGAAGGAGAACAGATAGCGACCTTCCTGAATCTAATAGGGGCACACCAGGCACTTTTGGAATTCGAAAACGTTCGAGTTCTAAAGGAGATGCGGAATTCCATTAATCGTTTAGTCAACTGTGAGACAGCCAACGTGGACAAAACGGTGGCGGCTGCCGTTGATCAGCTGGAAGACATCCACAGGATCGATCAACTCGTGGGTATTGACTCCTTAGAGCCGAAGCTTCAGAGCGTCGCAAACGTTAGATTAGCAAACCCCTATGCATCTCTGGCCGAGTTGGGCTCGCTCATGGATCCCCCTATGAGCAAGTCAGGAGTCAATTACCGACTGAAACAGCTACGTGAAATGAGCAAAGAATTAACAGCACATTAGCATTCAAGGGGGACGTTCGGGAAGGGATCCAGAGCCATACGGCGAACATAAGCATAGTGGGACGAATTTGGTCTCTGTGGGACGAATTCGATCCACTTAAGGGGATGTGTTTGTGGATGCTGTAGCTATACTGCAGGAAATCGCTCCCGAAAGCCTTTCGTTGGTAGAGAATCGTTATCGAATTTTGGCGGCGATTCACGCGCTGGCTCCTGTGGGACGACGCACCTTAGCGCAGGCTCTCGGTCAGTCCGAGCGCAGTTTGCGCCGCGAGCTTGATAGACTCAAAGAGTTGGGTCTGCTGGATTCAAATCATCATGGTGTTTTCCTGAGAACCGAAGGATTTAGGCTTTTGGGTTCATTGCAGGTTCTGATTCGGGACTCGCATGACATTGGCAGTCTCGAGCGGGATTTGCAGGTTTCTTTGGGGCTGAACCGGTTGATTGTCGTTGCCGGTGATTCCGACAAGGATTCGTTCGTCAAAACAGAATTAGCGAAAGCGGCAAAGCGTTACTTGGTAGAAGTGCTGCACAACGGTGATGTGCTGGCTGTATCTGGCGGCACCACGTTGAGCGAGGTGGGGCAAGCATTCGGTCCCGGAAGCATAGGGCGGAAGGTAACAGTGATCCCTGCTCGAGGCGGATTGGGCGAGGATGTGAACATTCAAGCCAATTCGGTGGCGGCAAGACTGGCACAGGGATTGGGCGGCACGTACCGTTTACTGCATGCTCCAGACACTGTAGAGCCTGCGTTTCTGAAAACGCTGTTGAGCGAGCCTCGCATTCGGCACGTTATTGCGCTTATCCGGCGGGCCGATGTTCTTCTTCATGGAATTGGTACGGCGGAGGAGATGGCCAAGCGCCGAGGATTGGATGAGGAGCAGCTTATGCACTTGATTTCGGAGGGTGCCGTTGGCGAAGCTTTTGGTTATTATTTTGACCCTAAAGGCAGTATCGTGTTTGCTACGTCATCCGTAGGCCTGCAGTTAGAGGATTTGGCTCGGATACCGCGAAAGATAGCTGTCGGTGGTGGCCGGAGTAAGGCGTGGGCGCTGTTGTCAGTGGTGTCTGCTGGTTATTGTGACGTATGCATCACCGATGAAGGGGCTGCCCGGAGGCTGATGAGCTTGATTAAGAAAAGGGAGGAAACAGAGAATGGCAATTAAGATTGGAATTAATGGTTTTGGACGCATTGGACGATTGGTTTTGCGAGGTGCTGTGAATAACCCGAATATGGAGTTTGTTGCAATCAACGATTTGACGGACGCAGCGACTTTGGCTCATCTGCTCAAGTACGACTCCATCCACGGTCAGTTTGACGGTGATGTGTCCGTTGATGGTGATAGCATCGTGGTAAACGGCAAGAAGATCAAAGTCTTAGCTGAGCGGGACCCGAAAAACCTGCCTTGGGGCGAACTCGGTGCCGAGTATGTCGTGGAGGCGACCGGTATCTTCCGTAAACGTGAACAGGCGCAGTGGCACATTGACGCAGGAGCCAAGAAGGTTATCATCACGGCGCCTGCAAAGCAGGAAGACATCACCATCGTGCTGGGCGTAAATGAAGACAAATACGATGCTTCTAAACACCACGTGATTTCCAATGCTTCGTGTACCACGAACTGTTTGGCTCCTTTTGCCAAGGTACTTAATGATAAATTCGGTATCGTGAAGGGTCTCATGACCACAGTACATTCCTACACCAATGACCAGAGGATCCTGGATCTGCCGCATGACGATCTTCGTCGAGCCAGGGCGGCCGCTTTGAGCATCATTCCTACCACAACAGGTGCAGCAGCAGCGGTTGGCCTAGTATTACCTGAGTTGAAGGGGAAGCTTGATGGTTATGCTCTGCGTGTACCGACTCCAACGGTATCGGTTGTTGATTTGGTGGTTGAGCTGAATAAGACAGCCACGGCTGAAGAGATTAATGCCGCTTTCTGTGAAGCAGCGAACGGTGCTATGAAAGGTATCCTTGGTGTCGAGGATAAGGAGCTCGTGTCGATGGACTACCGAGGCGACGCTCGATCGTCGATTGTTGATGCGGGACTCACCTCGGTCTTGGAAGGCAATATGGCTAAGGTTGTCGCTTGGTATGACAATGAGTGGGGATACTCAATGCGTGTTGTTGACTTGATAACGTTTATGGACTCAAAGAAGTAAACGGCGAGTAATTCGGAGGGTTTTTTTACTCCCGGCCCTGACATGGACTGGTGGATACCTGCACTGAGCGGCCTTGCAGCCTGCATCTGCATCTGACTCAGGCAGCAGGTGTCCATCAGCCCTTTTTCCGATATGGAGGGATCATTATGAAAAAAAAGAGTATTCGAGATGTTGATCTTCAGGGGAAAACCGTCTTGATGCGGGTTGATTTTAACGTCCCCATGAAAGACGGGGTAATAACTGATGAAAACCGGATAACAGCTGCACTTCCAACGATCCAGCACGCACTGGGCCAGGGAGCTAGAGTCATTCTGATGTCCCATTTTGGACGACCGAAGGGGCAGGTAGTTGAGGATCTGCGCATGGATCCCATAGCCAAAAGATTGTCCGAGCTCTTAGGGAAGCCGGTCAACAAAGTAGATGACTGCATTGGTGACGAACCCAAAGCTGCGGCCGCAACGCTCCAACCGGGCGACGTATTGCTCTTGGAGAACCTTCGTTTTCATGCCGAAGAGGAGAAAAACGATGCCGCATTTGCCAAAGAACTCGCTCAGTTGGGCGAGATCTATGTCAATGATGCCTTTGGAGCTGCGCATCGAGCCCATGCCTCTACCGAAGGAGTAGCAAAATACCTTCCGGCTGTGGCTGGTCTTCTTATGGAAAAAGAACTCGAGTTTTTGGGTGGAGCAATCGACGAGCCCAAGCGCCCGTTTGTGGCGATTCTTGGCGGCGCAAAGGTCAAAGACAAGCTGGCTGTCATTGAGTCTCTTCTCCAAAAGGTGGACACGCTAATTATTGGCGGAGGCATGGCGTATACTTTCTTAAAGGCGCAAGGCAATGAGGTGGGGAATTCTCTTTTAGACTCCGACCGCCTGGATTACTGTCGAGATATCCTGGAGCGAGCAAAACAGACCGGAGTCAATCTTCTGCTTCCAGTCGATGTTGTAGTAGCCAAAGAGTTTGCGGAGGATGCCGAAAACAAGGTTGTTTCGGTTGACGCGATCCCGGCCGATTGGGAAGGTTTGGATATTGGCCCGGAATCGTCCAAGGTTTTTGCAGAGGCAGTAAAAACAGCAAAGACAGTGGTTTGGAATGGCCCAATGGGGGTCTTTGAGTTTGCTGCCTTTGCCAATGGCACGAACGCTTTGGCCCAGGTACTCGCCGAATCTACGGCAACGACCGTCATCGGTGGCGGCGATTCAGCAGCAGCTGTGGAGCAGGCAGGATTGGCTGCAAAGATGAGTCACGTATCCACCGGCGGTGGGGCATCGTTGGAATTCCTAGAAGGAAAAGAGCTGCCAGGAGTCGCAGCGCTAAACGACAAATAGAGGTGAAGCATTTGCGCACGCCTATCATCGCAGGAAACTGGAAGCTCAACAAAACTGTGCCGGAAGCCGTCGAACTATGCCGGCAGTTGGAAGCACTGTTGGATGGGGCAGTCGATCGGGAAGTCGTAGTCTGTCCATCGTTTACAGCTCTATCGGCTGTTCAGGCTCTAGGCTTGGTTACTGTTAAACACGGAGCGCAGAACATGGCAGCTTACGAAAGCGGCGCCTACACAGGAGAAGTCTCGGCAGCGATGCTTCGCGACGTCGGATGCCAATATGTTATTCTTGGGCACTCCGAGCGGCGAGAATTGTTTGGCGAGACGGATGAAGCTGTCAACACCAAGGCCCGATTGGCCCTTCGCTCGGATATAAAACCGATAATCTGCGTCGGTGAGACGTTGGAGCAGCGTCGCTCAGGCGAGACGGAAGACGTGGTCCTTGGACAGTTAACCCGAGACTTTGACGGCATCGACGTCGAGGACGCTGCCCGCATTGTCGTGGCGTATGAGCCAATTTGGGCTATCGGTACGGGTGAGACAGCCAGCGGCGAGGACGCGAATACGGTAATCAGCGCGATTCGCCGCAAGTTAGCTGTACTCTATGACGCTGATACTGCAGCTTCGATTCGTATTCAGTACGGCGGTAGTGTCAAACCCAACAATATTCGTGAGTTTATGGAGTACCCGGATATCGACGGTGCGCTAGTTGGCGGTGCGAGTCTCCGGGCCGACGATTTTGTCGGGATTGTGCAGTGTTCGTGACTCGTTGAAGTCAAGAAAATCGAGTTCTCCCTAGGAGTGGTATGTTTGTCCAAACAATTGACTGCGCTCATCATCCTGGACGGGTTTGGTTTGAGTCCAAATTCAGAGGGGGACGCAACGAAATTGGCTAGCACCCCAACAGTCGATTCATTGTATGATAGCTGTCCGCATTCGACGCTTGACGCCTCGGGACAGAGTGTGGGGCTGATGGACGGGCAGATGGGCGATTCCAATGTTGGTCATCTCAATATCGGAGCAGGACGGATTGTCTACCAAGACGTAGCCAGAATTAGCAAGGCAGTTGCTGATGGCGAGTTTGCAGAAAACCCGGTACTCCTGGAGGCTTTGGAAAACGCAAAGCAAAGCAACACAGCCCTGCACCTCATGGGTCTAGTGTCGCCGGGGGGGGTCCACAGTCACACGGACCATCTATACGCGTTGGTGAAGATGGCTAAGCAGCATGGTGTCGAGCGCGTGTTTATCCATGCATTTTTGGATGGCCGCGATGTACCGCCGAAGAGTGGGCGAGGCTATCT
>SLOG01000168.1 GCA_007132635.1 Limnochordia bacterium | reverse complement strand
GCATAGAATGGAGCGGTGTCAACCGGAATGTTCCAGTTCGTCTTGCCGAAATCGGGATCATATCCGTCAGCCAAGTACTGGTTGTACTCTTCGATGGTTTGGACGAACGTATCGGTAGGCACGCCGATCATCTCAGCCAATTCCTCTAAGCTGTCTGCGCGGAACATGATGCCCTCTTCGATGGCTCTCTCAAGGTTCATGTTGTAAGGAGGCGCAACGCGACTGTAGTTGGCAGTTTGGCTGTCGCTGATGATGAAGGCTGTGCCACCCTCTTGAAGCTTGACCTGGTTCACAACGTGGCCGCGTGCTCCTGCCTCATCGACAAAACGAACTCCGTCGTGATTAACAAAGATGGAATCGGACTGAGGGGGGCCCGCCAAGCTGTAATCAATGCGGTCCTGAATGAAGTCCATTCCTGTGGTACCAGCGCCGACGTCTTCAGCCATAACGATGCCATCGCCTGTGGCTCCCGGCTGATTCGTTGTCGGGATGCCTTCGCCGAGGGTCGGGTCATGACGCTCTCGCAGGAAGGGGTTGTTTCCAAAACCACCGGCCGTTACGATGACAGCCTTGCGAGCAGAAATCTCATATTCGGTGCCGTCAGTTTCTCGCACTCGAACCCCTGTGACGCGGCCGGACAGCGGTGTTTCGCGCAGGATTTCGATCACCTCGCTGTTAATGCGGAGGTCTGCACCTGCTGCAGCAGCCTGCTGAGAAAAAAGCTGAATCCAGACTACACCGCCGGTGAAACCTTCCCACTCAGGGTTTCTGAGATGGCGAGCCGTGCTCTGACCGCCAGCTCGTCCGACAGCATGCCAAACCACGCCGAGTTCAGCCATGAATTCAACGACGTCTGGAGCTGTCTCCACCATCGCTCGAACCAAATCGTGGTTGGCCCGGTATCCTCCCGTGCTGAAGGTGTCGTAGATCTGCTGCTCAAGGTTGTCTTCGATGCCTAGCGGTTCTTGAAAGCGAGGCGAAACAGCGCTTATGGCACCACCAGCATACAAGGAGTTGCCGCCTAGGAACGGCATCTTCTCTAATACAATGACTTCAGCACCATTCTGCGCAGCGTAGTGAGCAGCCACCAGGCCAGCTCCGCAGCCACAGTGGATCCTCTTAATAATGTTGCTGCAATTAGTTAAATTCTTTCGATCTGGGGTCGTACATCTCATGACTGTTACGACACACAGGAAAACCCCGAGTCTTGGTTAATAGTAGGATAGAGATGAACACTGCTGGGAGGGAACCGCTTTGACGACACACCGCGATGTAGCTCTCATGAAGGCTAGCGAATACACGGGTAGAGAAGGAGTAATTGGTGTTGCGATAACGGGATCTGTAGCCCGGGACTGGCTGTGGGCCGGTTCGGATGTAGACTTGTATGTTGTCCGTGAGGGCGAAACGGGTTTTGAGGACGGTGTCTGTGAAGGCATCTACTGGGAAGTGGATCTTAAGCCATCGTCGTATCTGGACGTCGATCTCAGTGATCGTCGCTGGACCGAACCCCTCCCCTTGTTTGAAGGAGAAGAGACGATTGTCGAGTCTCTTTGGGGCTGCGAGATTGTCTACGATCCCCAGGGTAAGCTCGAGAAGGTGCGTGCCGCCATAGACAAGTGCATGGGGGATCCTGCGTGGCTAAACCGGCGGGCTGCCAACTATGTTCAGTACGGTCTCGGGTGCGTGGACGCGCTTCGATTTGCCGAACCTCTCACGGCCATTGTAGGTGCCCGGTGCGTGGCCACGGACTATGGTGTGACTGCGTTTTGGATGAAGCGAGGTGGACTTCTCACTAGTGTCAGCCGGATTCCCGAGATGCTTCCCGCTGGTTCGGCGATCCATGCCTTATACAGGGACATCTTCTCACTAAATGGCGAGGCGGAGGCACGGCAGATCCTAGACAGTATAGGCCTCCTACGGCCCACCATCCAGCTGGAGATTCAGCGGGACATTGAGCTCGAGATGCTGCCGCTTCTTGGGCATGGCGTGTATGACGGGTTGGTACGCTATTTGCGGCAAGGGGTTCCCAGCTGGTTTTCTCCCGAAGACGCCAAACCTGTCTTAGGTTTGGAACCTGATCTTGGAGCCCAGGCCGCGAGAGTTCTGGACCAAACTCGCGAGCTCTTGACAGCCGTTGCTTTTCTCGATTTTGACGCGGGCGAGTTCAAGCCGTTTACCTAAAATGCCAGGTAAACGGCTTGGTGTGATGCCCTCATCCGTAGGAAAACGGGAGAAACCAACGCCTTCCTAGAACATAAGCGGAATCTCCTCGCTCTGTCCGTTATCATAGTTGATCTCTAGGACCATAGTCTCCTGCACAAGTACCAAGTCTGCTCGCTTGTCATCTGTGCTGTCATAAATGCGCCCAGTTATCGTGTTTGCAGCTGGGTCCCATTCGATGGCAAGGCGAATACCGTCAGGTGTTTCCCAAGCAAAGGACGCTTCTACAGTCGTATCGTCATCGTTTTCGGTCACCTGCAGTGTGCCTTCGGTGCATGTCAGGGTTAGACCGGAGGAATGCTCTAGGACCATGGATTGGATCTCGAGATGACCTCCATTATCCCAGTTGCCTTCGTTGGCGGTTGCCTGCACTTGTGTTTCGATATGCAGCTGGGCGCCATCAACCTGCAGGTTAACAGCTGTCTCTAGAGTTATGCTGGAGCCTCCCGCATCGACATTGGCAGTGAGACTGTCCAGAGCTAGTACTGTACCTGTTTCCAGGAAGGAGAGCTTCGCTCCCTGGGAGGAGATTACACTGGGATGGATTGGCGGTGTATCCCGCACAGTGACGTCCAGGTGACCATCGAAGGCTAGCAGATCGCCAAACTCTACAGCACCATCGAATTGCAGTCTTGCTGGGTGGACTTCATCATCCACGGAAAAGAGATCTGCGTACAGCTGGCCCTGGGCCGTAAACCAAGGCGTCGCTATGGCACCATCGATTCCTATCGACTGTGGTATTGGACCGTTGGAGAAGTTTGTCGATACGTGGCCTTCGAGCGACATGGTGTCTCCAACTGGGGTTTTGACCTCAAGCTTCATCCACACGTTCTTCAGGTCCTGAAGGTCGTAATGGTCGCCGCTCTTGGGCGCGTCGATGGTCATTATGCCTTCGAGAGAGAAGCCGTCATTGTCTTCGGAGTCGACGTAGAGCGTGATATCGCCTTCGTGCTCCCAATCAGACTGCCCTCCGGCGAACATCCCCATAAGCTGTTCACGCAGTGCCAAGAGGCCCTCAGCATTGTCTGTCTCATAGGTGACTGTGACACCACTCTCTGAGGTTGCGGACCACGCTTCTCGGTCCTCGTCAGTGGGACTGCTGTCCTTGAAGAAGTCATCGCTCAGCAGAGGTGCAGCAGTCTCTCCCAGCAGCCACAACGCGTGTTCGAGAACTTCAGTGTCCTCGAAAAGCGATTCCAGTTCACTAACTACGGTTAAGGCTTCTCCTGGAAGGAGTGACCCCATGGATACGACGCCAGCTAAGCTGCTGACAACGTTCTGTACCTTCTGCATGTGTTCGTCGAGCACGACATAGCTGCCGTCACCGTCCTGCGGCTCGCCGTCTAAGAAGACTGTGCTGCCATTAGCCTGCAGATAGCCGATATGGTGAGCGCCGAAAATGTTGGTTTCGCCGAGAGCGGCGACACTTAGGCTGCTGATAGGCCCGCCGATAACGATGGTATTGCCTGCCCCGGTGACAGTGACGGATTCCGCGCCGCGATGCAGTCGGATCTCCGTGTTGGACGAACCGATAACAAGGCGATTTCCTTCGGCGTGCTCATCCCAACTGCTCCCGCTGACGGCCGTTATACTGACTTTCCCACCGACACTCAGGGCATTGTACACGCTGGCGAATGGCGCATGGACTGACAGATCCCCTTGGATGCTGCCTGAACCCAAGAGATGGAGCTGACCAGCTTCATCCGCATGGTACGTCATATCCTGGACGCTGCCGCCCCAGAGATGCAGGTTGACCAATCGTTGTGCTGTAAGGTCGGCTCCCAGATCCTCTGTGACAAAAAGATCTTGGACATCGTCATCGTTGAGGGCAGCGGACGCATCTCCCAAAGTAGCGGCGGTGGCTCCATCGGGACTCGCGGCGAAACTCACCGCCGGATTCTGCGCCGAAACAACATCGCTGGCCGGCATAAACGTGTATCCCGCAAGCTTTGGTTCAATTGTTGTGTTTCTGGTCAAGCCCGGGATCCGGTAGCTGCCGGGGGTCAGGAGCTCTGCCGTTTCTATTGCGCCCGCTCCGCTGCCCAGGTCGGCATCGTAGAACTTCACATGGGGCAGGCCTTGACCCGCCATACTTTCCGGAACGTCCTCCTCGCTGACTGTGACCATCAATTCCGCGTCAAAGGCTGACGGCCCGCTCCCGCCGCCTCCGCCCAAACAGCCTGCCGCAAGAATACCAGCAACCAAACAAAGAAACAAGACATGCAGTCGACGAGCAAACAAAACAAACACCTCCACGGTTAATTTGGGACATCTCTCCATTCTTAACATCGGCTGTTCCAGCCTTTTCTTGAGAGATCTATTCCCTGCCTCACCGAAGGAGCTCGTCCGCTACTCCTTGGGCCCCACCAAGACAACGACCACGTCGTTGACGTTCGTCATGCTGGTAAATTCGATGGAGTCACCGAGGGCGTCAAAGAAAGCCTCTGCCTCGTGCCTGTCCAGGTGCCACCGGGGATCGAGCGAACTGCGTTCCACGGTGAACCCGTCAGCGATAGCGCCGGCCTTGCCTTCACCGTCTACGCCATCGGTATCGGCACCAGCGACCACGATGTTGTTTCTTCCTTGGATTTCCAGCGCTGAACTTAACACGAACTCTCGGTTAGGGCCAAAGCCATCCCGATCTTCCCAGTTAAACGTAACGATCATCTCGCCGCCCATCACTAGGGCAACCGGGGGAACAACTGGGTTTCCAGAGTCCTGAATCTCCTTGGCGATGGCCATGACGCATTTGGCGATCTCTTTGGCTTCGCCCGTGTTTTGGCTCGTAAGAATCAGTGATGGTACTCCGGCTGCCTCCGCTGCAGCCTTGGCAGCGTGAAGCGCACCTAGGTTGGTTCCGATAAGGTAGTTGTGGACACCTGAGGGCACCGCACGCGGCGGTTCTTGGGACTGGTCCTCGAATCCCTGCTGCAGGTGGTCGCGGACACTCGCAGGTGCTTCGTCCCAGATTTTGTACTGCCTCATCAGGCGGATGGCATCGGCAAAGGTTGTGTCGTCCTTGTAGCTGGGTCCGGACGCGATCACGCTGAGGTCATCGCCGACAACATCGGACAGAATTAGCGATACTAATGTGCCGCCCCTGTCGGACACGCGCTGGCCGAAGCGGCCGCCTTTGATCTCGGATATGTGTTTCCGGATGGCGTTGATGTCGTAAATGGTGGCGCCGCATTTCATCAGGAGTTGATTTAGCTTGTACATGTCATCGATGTCGATCTTAGATGGTGGTGCACAGAAGAGAGCGGAACCACCTCCGGAAATCATGAGAAACACCAGCGTGCTCTGGTCCTCGCCGATCGAATCCACGAGGTCCAGAATCTTCCGGGTGTAATCGACATTTTCTTGACGGGGTTCGGGGTGATAAGCTGTGTGCACGGGGATGGA
Source organism: Limnochordia bacterium (assembly GCA_007132635.1). Taxonomy (GTDB): domain Bacteria; phylum Bacillota; class Limnochordia; order Darwinibacteriales; family SLO01; genus SLOG01. Next base: position 1,395 of record SLOG01000168.1, on the reverse strand, counting down.
CTGCACCTCGGCCAAACCGATCTCGTCGCCCTTTTTCGTGATGGCCAGTCCATCATCGGGTGTCAGTATGGCCTCAAACGCTTGACACATCGGCCTAGCTGCCTTACCGATGCCAAACAAGAGGATGCGGTCGTAGTCCTTTAGAGGGAAACGGTCTCGCTTCTCGATTTCCAGGACGCCATCAATGATGCGCAGGCTGTTGCTGATGGCTTGTCGAGGGTCCGCAGCCTCAACGCCAGCCATGATCATGTCTTGGGCTAATTGGCGGTATGTCTTTTCCAATGCGTTTCACCTAACCTTTCTGCTAGAGGGTGAGGACAGCTTTGGTTATGGCCTGCTGTCTAGGGGTGGCGAGGGCCTTAAACAGATCCGGGCCGTGTTCCAGTCCGTGTTTCACGGTAATCAGAGGCGACAGCTGTAGAGAGCCGGATTCCAGGAGCTTAAGCGCCGCCTGAAAGTCTGTTTCGGTGAACAAGAAACTGCCGTGTACTGTGAGTTCGCGCGTCACTATGGCCTGCATGTTGATCTCAATGTGTTTCTGGGCGTTGCCGATCCAGACGGTGTTTCCTCCCAGCTGCAGGGCATCCAGTGACTGAGCGGCTGAAGCAGCAGCGCCAACCGCTTCAAAGACGACATCGAATGCCGGTGTGATGGAGTCCGAAGCGGGATCAAATACGCTTTTGGCTCCGAGAGATAAGGCTAGTTGACGTCTGGTCGGGAGCAGGTCGCTTACGGTGATCGGTGTGGCTACCATGCTGCGGAGGACCTGCAGCAGCAGTAAGCCGATAGGCCCACCTCCGACAATCAGGATCTGCTGGGCCTGCTGCAGAACCGTTGGAGGCAGGAGTGCCGCTGCGTGGGTCACGACGGCGAGCGGTTCTGCTAGACAAGCATGTTCACTTGGAACAGCAGGGTTTACACGGTAAACATAACGAGCCGGAACGGCCACGAACTCGGCCAGCCCACCGTTTTCGTGCATGACCCCCAGAAACTTCCCGTGGGGACAAATGTTGGTCCGTCCGCTTGTGCAAAAGCTGCACTGGCCGCAGAACAGCTTAGGGTGGACTGTGACAGTATCACCCGGTTCCAGACCGCTAGATTTTGGCGCTGTTTTCACTTTGCCGGCCAGCTCGTGACCCATAATCAATGGGGGGACTCGGCGGCCTGTTTTGCCAAGGTAACCCTCGACGTCGGATCCACAGATGCCCACGGCCTTTACTGCCACCAAAACGTCATCTTCGCGAACTTCCGGGTTGGGCACCTCAGTGATTTCTAGCTGATTATCAGCTGTAAACACCAATGCCTGCATGAGCAGCCGCCTCCTAGTAGGGTATCGTTAGTCCAAAGATTCCCGGTTCGTGGGCTGGTTTCCTACCTTTGCTAGGAGAAAGCGCG
>SLOG01000219.1 GCA_007132635.1 Limnochordia bacterium | reverse complement strand
TGGAGCGAATCCAAACGGCAGCGGTCATCGGAGAGGTTCGTGACAGTGCGCACGAATCTTTAGGTGCGAGTGTGCTTCTGAGCCTAATACCGGCCGGCGAAGACGAACCATTAGTAGAAACGCTCCAATACCACGACGAAGATGAATTCCAGTTCAACGCGGTTCCCTTGGGCACGTATCGTCTCGAAGCGGCTTGGAACAACACGGAGGAATCCATCGACTTAGAGTCAGATGATCCGGATTGGAATCTTGAAGCAATCGAAATCACTGCCGTCTACACCATGGACGATCCATTGGATCTAGGTGTCTTAACGGTCAACGGACAAGACTAACGCCCATGGGATTCTGACCAGGAGATCACAGTGTGATTTCCTCCTCACGCACCATAGCGACCGAGGGCTCTACTGGCCCCGGTCGTTGCCGCGCTCAACTCGTCTCTTCCCGGACTCCGACATCGCCCGCTGTTTTTGTCGTACCATGGTCTTAATGAACTCAACTCGGCGAAAACGCAGCGCTGACCAATCCTCATCGATGGCCACTTGCCGGACACCCTCAAACTGCCTACGGAAACACCTGCTCCACCAAAACCTCCAGCCCCGGAAAGTCCGGATGGGTCAGGGTATCGCCGACACCGCCTGCAGCGATACGAGCGTAGTAGTCATTCCTGAGGGAGTACGCCTCAATGGTACAGGCGCTAGGATCAACTACCCAGTAGTGGGCCACGCCAGCTCTGCGATAAATCTCCATCTTTGTCACCCTGTCCTTACTCTCGGTGGCGGGAGACAAAACCTCGACCACGAGCTGCGGCGGCACACACACATGGGTTTGTTCGAAGACTGCAGCATCGCTGCCCGGAATGTAAAGTAAATCCGGCTGCACCACCGTCTCATGGGACAGACACACATCCAGGGGCGACAACAGGACCTCCCCATCCGGATCTACGTTGGCGAAGTAAGCCCGCAATCTCTCGAAAAGCCTCGAGATAACCCGTTGATGCCGCACGCTAGGCGATGGATCCTGGATGAGACACCCCTCAAGAACCTCATGCCGGCATCCCGGTTCATCCGGCAGCTGTAGATAGTCAGCGTAGGTCATCTTCTTCTCTCCGCTGCCCTCCTGTTTGGCCTTGTACTGCCCTTGGCTGTCCCTCACACTTGGCGCCACCGAATCCATCGCCGCGAGAACCTGCGCCATGTCATACCGATACTGCCTCGGCCCTACCTCTACAAAGGGAATCCTTTTCTGTCTCGTATAACGCCAGACTGTTTCAACGGAAAGACTCAGTCGGTCCGCCAATTCCTTCGCTGTCAGCAGTTGTCCTCTTGCAGACACGGGCAGCACCTCCACGTCCATTATACAACTAAAATAATCTAAACGCAACTAAAACCAACCACACACTCCATCCGATCTTGGGTGTTCACCCGCAACAAGGGATTCGGCACCCGAGAATCGAAGTTTTCCCGCAGACTGTAGACCTCTCAACCAAAGGAGCGAACCCATGGACTATATTCGACTCGGACGCACCGAACTCAAAGCCAGTGTTATGGGGCTGGGCTGCGGCGGGCACAGCCGTCTCGGCCAAGCAACCGGGAATACCGAACAACAGTCTATCGCTGTGGTTAAGCGAGCCTTGGATCTAGGTATCAACTTTATCGATACTGCTGAAGGTTACCGGACTGAACCCATCGTCGGCAAAGCCCTCACCGCAACGCAGCGCGAACAGGTGATTCTCTCGACGAAAAAAAGCCTGCGCGAAGACGACCACCTGATCACCGGAACGCAACTTAAGGAAGGCCTTGAACGCAGCCTCGCAAACCTAAAGACAGATTACGTGGACGTCTACCACCTGCACGGACTCCAAACAGAAGACTACGATTATGCGTGCAGCGAACTGGTTCCGGCGCTGACTCAGCTCCAAGAACAGGGAAAGATTCGCTTCACGGGTGTTACTGAGGTATTCGGGCGCGACCCCCAGCATGCCATGTTAACCCGAGCCGTTAAGGATAACTACTGGGATGTCATCATGGTTGGTTTCAACGTTCTGAACCAGAGCGCACGGGACCGCGTCCTTCCCTGGACAAGGGCCAATGATATCGGGGTCTTGATCATGTTTGCGGTGCGACGGGCCCTGCGCAGTGCAGAGAATCTGCGCGAGATGATCGCCGACCTCCACAGCCAAGGACTGATCGATCCCGATAAGTACAGTACAGCAGACATCGAAGCACTCCTCGGCCCTGCGGGCGGAGCAGAGAGTATGCAGGACGCGGCGTATCGGTTCTGCCGCTATGAGCCGGGCGTCCACGTGACTCTCTCGGGCACCGGCAGCATCGAACACCTCGAAGCCAACTACAATTCCTTGCTGCGGCCTCCCTTGCCGGCGGATACAACGCACGCTCTGCAGACGATTTTCGCTGATATCGACTCGGTGTCCGGAAACTAGAAAGACGTTAAGAAAGCCTGCCAAGGACACATGCTCCTTGGCAGGCGGTTCAAACACTCAATCCATCTCCCCATCCCTATAATTCACAGGCTCACCTACATACAGATAGTAGTATCCTTCGGCCTGTTCGATGCCGTAACCTAAGGCGAACAGATGGTCAACGTACTCACGAAACGCTTCATTGCTATGGTAGTGTTCGAACTCCCTTATGTCGCTGGAGTAGAATCCTCCCATCGGTTCGTTCAAGAAGTCGTGAAGTTTCCCCTCGTAGACATCTTTCTGAGCAACCAGCTCGTCATCGGTAAGCTGCTGCGACGAGATGCCTCGCTGCAGCCCTGCTGCCGCCTCCTGACTGACAGCCGTATCGCCATCGACCATGACTTGACTCAAGATCTCCCTCACAGCCTGATCCAAACTTGCTGCCGATTCGCCGCCGGCTCCCACTTGTTCCAGCAGACCCAGAAGCTTGCCCGCAGCCGTGACACCGGCAAGTTTGACTGATGCTGCGGGATCGGCGACAGCCTTGCTGACTGCGGGAACAGCTGTCTCGCCGATTAGTATTGTTGCGGCAACAACCTCCGCCTGCCGAGTTCCGCCGGTTTTCCACAGTTCCTCATGAGCCGACAACGCGTCCGAAAGGCGAATAAGGACACCCGGCAAAATCGATGCCGCGTCATCCCGTATAGCTGGATCATCGACATCCAAGCCCTCACCTGCGGTGGCCACGATGAACTCCAGCACCGTCACATAGGGCATAATGTCGCCCTCTTCACCCAAGCGCAATTCGTCGATCATGGCCCCCACTGCCTGTCCTGCGGCCCCCAGCAGCACATGTTCCTGCGCCAACGCTGGGGACGTTACAGCCGTCAACAGCATCAGGCACAGAAAACACACAATGACCAGCATTGCTCTTCCCACCATCTAATACCCTCTCCTTTTTGCTCTGGCTCCGACGAAGACCTTTCCTAACCTCGGTTCCCTGTCAAAACCTGGCCACATACCCTACTAAGGTAATTCAACCCGGAAGGGCCATTCCCTTCAATACTGAAAATTCTTAAACCACAATCTTTGCTCCCTTGAACCGCCCGGCCATGGGTCACAAAGGCGACGGCATACGAATGGCTAAAAAAATCGGTGCCGACCTTGTAGGCATGGAACAGATTCTCACCGGAGGCAAGCCCATCTTTGTGGATTGGGCTGATGATGTAGAGGACGATATCCGGGAGCCCGGCTGGCTGTTAAACGTGAATCAACACGGTCAGCGGTTCGTGGACGAGTCTCTGGGGTACTACCTGAAGCACGATATCATGGATTACCAACCCGAAGGACTCACCTTCGCCATTTTCGACAGCAGCGCACTGACGAATTTGGAGGAAGACCATGGCTGGCCCATCGATGTGCTTGAGGAACGCATTGGCGACATCGGCATTGCCAAAGCCGACTCCCTCGAGGAACTAGCCGTTGAACTCGGTATCAACCCTGAAGGACTCGTCAGAACGGTGGAAAACTACAATGCGTACGTTCATCAGGGAGAGGACCAAGAGTTCTTTAAAGACCCCGATCTGCTGTACGCAGTAGAAGAACCGCCCTTCTATGGTGTCCAGACGGTGACGGCCTTTGTTACTCTGACGGCGGGCGGTCTTAGAATCGACCGCGAGGCCCGAGTCCTAAGGCCCGAAGGCTATCCGATCAGTGGGCTGTACGCCGCCGGTGAAACAACAGGTGGTGTGCTGGGTGACATTTATCCTGCTGGTGGTGCAGCCATCACCGACGCGATTGTATTCGGGCGAGCAGCTGGAAGCAACGCTGCTGACGAGGCCCTGCAATAGTCGGAAGAGCCTTTGGTGCTCCCCGGCCTCTCACCCCTCAAGCGACCTGTAAAGGTCTCCTTGAGGGGTTTTGCTTCTCGGCCTTGACGAACGCAGCCGCATGCTTTACCATGAAGATAAGACAAATAAACCGACGGTCGGTTTGCAAGTGCGTGTATTTCGGGAGGACGTGCCATGAGCAGACGAATGCTGCCTGAACAGCGGCGATTGCAGATCATACAAACCGCCATGGAGCTTCTGGCGGAACAACGATACGAGGACGTTTCCCTGCAGCAGATCATCGAGGCCGCCGGGGTCTCCAAAGGCGGCTTCTACCATCACTTTCGCAGCAAGGATGAGCTCATGGCGGCAGCGGCCCGGTACCTGGCAGAACAGTTTCTCGGGACGGTTGCGGGCGTTTTGAAGCGGGAGGACCTGACAGCTGTCGAAAAGCTGAACGAGCTTTTCCGGTCGGTCAACCAGCAGAAACGAGAGGAATCAGCCATGGTGATGGCGCTGATGCTGCGCATCTATGCCGACGGCAAGAATGTGCTGCTGGAGGACCAAGTGTTCAGCGAATCCAAGCAGATTCTGCTCCCTATCCTGCAGTCCGTAGTAGCCGAAGGCGTGGCTGAAGGCAGCATGGCCCCCTCCCACCCGGATGATGCAGCGGAGTTGTTCGTGGACCTGTTCGTGATGGTGCAGCGGGATGCTTCCGAACGCCTGATGCGGGCTCTGCAGTCCCAGGATGCTGCGGCCTTAGACAGGCTGAAGCACCGCTACAGCCTAGTGGAGCAGTTAACCGAGAACCTCTTCGGGCTTAAGCCGGGGGTTCTCCGCGTAGCGGAAGTGGCAGCGGCTACCATTGATGCGATGGCAGCGGCCTATGTGGGGCGCCAGTAGACCGGTTTCCAATACTTTTGAGGGGAGTGAGCAGCATGGCGCTGCTGCAGCTGAAGGATGTTTCTAAGATTTACCGTCAGGGAGACTCTGAGGTGCGAGCGCTGTACCATGTGGACTTAGAGTTCAACGAGGGTGAATTCACAACCATCTACGGCCCTTCGGGGTGCGGCAAGACGACACTGCTTAATCTCGTGGGCGCACTGGATCGGCCGACGTCCGGCAGTGTTTTGTTCGGCGGAACCAGTCTGCACGAAATGAGCAAGACGCAGCAGGCGCTCCACCGACGGCACCACATCGGGTTCATCTTCCAGAGTCACAACCTGATCCCGGTGCTCACGGCCTACGAAAACGTGGAGTTCGCTTACCAGGTGATCCGCAAGAACGATAAGCGCAGCGGAAACGACCCAGTCAAAGACATTCTGACTCGCGTGGGCCTGGGTGATATGCTGAACCGGCGTCCCAACGCTCTCTCGGGAGGCCAGATGCAGCGGGTGGCGGTGGCTCGCGCGCTGGTGAAGGCGCCGAAGCTGGTCTTGGCCGACGAACCCACGGCGAATCTCGATTCGGAGACGAGCAAGGAGGTTCTAAAGGTGATGGTTCAGATGAATCGAGAACTCAACACCACCTTCATCTTCTCCACCCACGATCCCATGGTTATGGAATACGCCCACCGGGTGGTGGGATTGCGAGACGGGAAGATTGAGCGGGACGAAAGGACGGTGCAGGCATGTACCTAATCCGGATCGCTGTCCGCAACCTCTTCCGGAGGCGGACGCGCACGGTGGTAATTGGTTCCATCCTGTCGGTTGCGGTCGTCTGTTTTTTGCTGCTGGAATCTATGATGGTCGCCATGATGGATGTGGCGTTCGACAATGTCATCGATTTCGAGACACCGCATGTCGAGGTGGGGCGGGAGAAGTTCTTCTCCGAGGCGGACGCCGGGCAGATGCTGCCGGTGAAGGAGTACTTCCAAGTGGACGAGGCTCTGCAGGAAGAGGCGCAACAGCTGTCCGGCTACCGGGCATCTACAACGGCCTTAGACTTCTCGGCCGACTTCATCGCTGGCAGATACGATTTCCCCGTCACCGTGCGGGCAATCGACTTGGACAGTTTCGGGGACGTGTTTGCGCATGAGGACAACATCGCTCGCGGGTCGTTTGTCGACCGAGAAGGTGGTGCAGTGATCGGGAAAGACCTGGCTCGCTTTTTCGATTTGGAGGTTGGAGATGACTTCACCCTGCGCTTTCAAGATGCGGATGGCTATTTCAACACCCTGTGGGGTGTCGTAAACGGGATCCTGGATACACCACACCACGAGATTAACCAGGCATGGGTGTTTCTGGCGCGAGAGGACGGTGTACAAGGGCTGGGGGTAGCGGACGACGCGGTTCATCGCTACATGATTCGGCTGGAGCACCGGGAAGGGGCCGAGCATAGAGCCGAAGAGCTTCAGGCCGCTATCGGCGGATCGGCTCTGGATGTTCGCTCGTATAGAGATGCGTCCGAGCTTCTGCTGACCATGGAGGCCTGGGGTTATATCGAAACCTACTTCATTCTAGCGCTGTTTCTGCTTGTGGGTGCTATCGGGATTATCGCCGCCGTTGTGCTGTCGGCTCTGGAACGGATCCGAGAGATCGGGATGATGAAGGCCCTGGGACTCCGGGAAAGCGAGATACTGCGAATCTTCCTCTATGAGGCAGGCGGCATCGGTGTTGTTGGCGGATTGATGGGCTGTGTGGTCGGTGGAATTGGGGTGTGGCTGTTTAAGACATATGGGTTCCCCATGGAGGCCTTTTTCGAAATCGAGGCGTTCTCCATGCTGCCCATGGACCCGCGGCTTTTCGGGGTCTGGAACACACAGTCTTTCTTCTTCATCTTC
>SLOG01000151.1 GCA_007132635.1 Limnochordia bacterium | reverse complement strand
GCCAGGCCGTCCGTTTTTTCGTCCATGAGACTACGTCTTTAATCCACTCGAGTACTTCACCGAGCCTACTGCAAGGTATTAGCGATGATCTCTTCCGTCTCCTCAGCAGCGACCGTCATGACGTCGGCGATGACTCCGCCGAAGGGTTGGGCTACCATCAACGAGTTCATACGAGCAACATAGGTGTAGCCATTGCTTTTCTCATAAATCGATACTCGGCATGGCATGAATGGGGAGACAATCCGTTCATCATCGTACTGCAGGAGTTCCGCCGAATACTTGGATGAACAGAGCGAGAACACCGAAAGCGGCAGCACATCGTGCCCGTGGCCGGCCAAAATGGCCTGCATGTCTTGGACACCAACAACGCTCCAACCTGCATCGGCCACAGCAGCTTCAAATCGCTCCACAGTTTCGGCAAAGTCATAGGGGCTTCGGTCTTCTAAGAGCATATCCTGGACCATGGCCGCCATCATGGCCTGCATCTGCTCTTCATCAGGCTGCTCATGCCCAGCGGCAAGAGTAACGGCCGATCCAGTCAGCAAAACAGCCACCAGCAATCCCATAACCAACAGTACACGACGTTTCTTCATGTCAATTCCTCCCTGTAATGGACTTGTTGTGTTGCTTTTGTTCATTATAATCCACCATCACCACTGTTTCTGTGACAAAGTCACAATACGCATCGCAAAAGTCTCCCCGGTATATCAATACCCCATGGCTCGCAGAAAGCGTCCCGTCCAGAAAAGCGCGTACTACCCAGACGCTATCTCCTTCAGCATCTCAAGATCAAGGACGCGAATCCGCCCGCGCTTAAGAGATACCACACTGGCCTTTTCCCACTGCCTTAGGTAACGGGACACGACTTCGCGGGCGGTGCCCAGTTCGACAGCCAACTGCTGGTGGGTCGTCGTTATTTCCACCGTGCTGCCACCCAAAGACCGCTCGACTAGCACTTCAGCCAAGGCCCTACTGCGGCCAGCTAATGCCGCCGTATCAATGGCCCGCATAATCTGCGACAAGCGTTCTAACGCCTGTTGAAATAAGTACTGCTGCAGGCTCGGATGAGAATCCAGCAAGGCCAGAACCAGTTCCGACGAAACTAAAAGCACCTCGCACTGCTCTTCCACATCCACCGTCGCTGGCAGGGGTGTGCCGCGAAGCAGGCAGGAAAGCGAGAGCAAACAGGTCTCTCCGGCCGCTACGCGATACAGCGTTACCTCGCGCCCCTCCATAGACAGTTTGAAAACCCGCAGGACCCCTCCCATAACAAAGGCAATATGGCGGCACATCATTCCCTCGGCGGTGATGAGCTGTCCCTTTGCGTGTTTCTCTACTCGCGCTCTACGAAGAAAGGATTCCTGCTCCCGCTCGTCGAGATCAGAGAACAAAGGAAGGCGCTTGCTAATGGCGTCAAAAGACAGCGAAGGCATGCATATCTCCTCTCTTCTTCAACGGCTACCAACTGGCTGGTTTCAACTCCAATCTTCTCTTTCTGGGCCTTCTGTCCTCTAACCAATGACCTGGCGGCGCTCGTAGGCGGCAATCTGTTCTTCTAGCTGCATGGTTAAGGCAATCTCATCCCAGCCATTAAGAAGCATGTTCCGCCAGTGAGCATCCATCGCAAAGGAAAACCGCTCACCACCGACCAGCCCCACAGTCTGGGCCGCCAGATCGGCCTCAACCTCGGTGTGTCCGGCCATGACCTGTTCCATTAGAGCATAGACCTGAATCTCCGGGAGGCGAATCGGTAGGATCCCGTTTTTCACACAGTTATTGTAGAAAATGTCGGCAAAACTAGGAGCGATGATCACCTGGAAACCGTAGTCCAAAAGTGCCCATGGTGCGTGCTCTCGTGACGAACCGCACCCAAAATTATGATCAGCCAGCAGCACGCTGGCCCCTTCGGCTTCGGGTTTGTTCAGCTCGAAGTCGGGGTTAAGACTCCCATCACTGCGGTAGCGCCAGTCATAAAACAAGAACTCGCCAAATCCTGTCCGCTCAATGCGTTTCAAAAACTGCTTGGGGATGATCTGGTCTGTATCAACGTTTATGCGATTGAGCACCGCGGCTCGGCCGCGATGAGTCCTAATCGGTTCCATTTAGTTCGCCTCCTTCGCCAAAAACTCGCGTACATCCACAAACGTACCAGCGATGGCGGCGGCCGCTGCCATGGCGGGGCTTACCAGATGGGTACGAGCGCCCTTACCCTGCCTGCCTTCAAAGTTACGATTGGATGTCGACGCACAGCGCTCACCGGCGGGGACAAAGTCCGGATTCATGCTCAGACACATGCTGCAGCCAGACTCGCGCCACTCAAAGCCAGCAGCCTCAAAGATCTCGTCGAGCTTCTCGGCTTCCGCTTGCGCCTTGACCCGCTGAGATCCCGGAACCACCAGGGCTCGCACTCCCGCGGCGACTCTCCGTCCCTTGACGACAGCCGCCGCAGCCCGCAGGTCACTGATCCGAGCGTTGGTACAGGAACCAATGAACACATGGTCCACTTTGACATCCGTCAGCTTCCCTCCAGCAGGAAGACCCATGTAGGCAAGCGCCTGTTCAATAGACTTCTTGTCGGCAGGCGTTTGGGCTTGGGTTGGGTCGGGAATCGTCTCGTGGATACCGATCCCTTGCGAGGGGTTGGTTCCCCAGGTCACTCTCGGCTGTAGAACCGCTGCGTCGAGTTCAACCGTCCGGTCGAAGGCCGCGCCCTCATCGGTGGCTAGCTGCCGCCACGATTCTACGGCCTCAGCAAAGGCGGCGCCCTTAGGCACTCGGGGTCGGCCTTCGAGATAGGCAAAGGTGGTTTCATCCGGGCTTATCAAACCCGCCTTCGCTCCTGCCTCAATGGACATATTGCAGATGGTCATGCGCTCTTCCATAGTCATCCCACGAATAGCTTCACCGGTAAACTCGATGATATGCCCCGCACCGAAATTCACGCCGTAGGTGGCGATAATGCCTAGGATCACGTCTTTGGCAGTAATGCCCGGCCCCAGCTCCCCCGACACCTTCACCTGCAGAGTCTTGGGTTTGGCCTGCCACAAAGCTTGGGTGGCCAACACATGCTCGACTTCGCTGGTGCCAATGCCAAAGGCTAGAGCGCCGAAGGCTCCGTGCGTCGAAGTGTGGGAGTCCCCGCAGACGATGGTCTTGCCCGGTTGGGTTAGCCCTAACTCCGGTCCGATAATATGCACAATACCGTTGTCCGGGCTGTTTAGGTCCGCTAGCTCGATACCGAACTCCTGACAGTTTCGGGTTAAGGTGTCCACTTGGAGCCGCGAAATGGGATCCCGAATATGCGTGCGTTCTACGGTGGGGACATTGTGATCCATGGTGGCAAAGGTTAGTTCCGGACGACGCACGGTCCGTCCAGCCCCACGCAGGCCTTCAAAGGCTTGCGGCGAGGTCACCTCATGAACCATGTGGAGATCGATGTACAGCAGGTCGGGTTTGCCTTCTTCCACAGCAATAGTGTGGGCGTCCCAGATTTTCTCAATGATCGTTCTAGGTTTGTCTCGCATACTGCCTAACTCCCTCCATCTCGTGTTGACCCTTACCGGAGGCGACCATGGGGTAGACGTTCTCGCCTGCCGCCACCCGGACGTCTAGTACTACGGGTCCAGGTTCGGCCATAGCTTCCTGGAGGGCTCCTTCGAGCTCAGCCGGTTCGTCGATTCGAATGCCCTTGATCCCATAGGCTTCGGCCAGCTTAACAAAGTCTGGCTGCACCGGAATCAAGGAGTGGGAGAACCGCTCCTCGTAGAAGAGCTCCTGCCACTGACGCACCATCCCTAGGCAGCCGTTATTCACGACCATGACCTTGATCGGCAGATCATACTCCTTCAGCAGAGCGAGCTCCTGCAGGGTCATCTGAAACCCGCCGTCCCCCGAAATCGCTACTACCGTTTTGTCTGGGGCAGCCAACTGCGCGCCAATCGCTGCCGGAAAACCAAAGCCCATCGTGCCCAAGCCACCCGAGGTCACCCACTTGTGTGGTTCAGCAAATTTGTAGTATTGGGCCGCCCACATCTGGTGCTGTCCCACGTCGGTCGTGACGATGGCCTCGCCCTTGGTCACTCGGTAGAGGGCCTCCATGACCGCTTGGGGTTTAATGACCGCCTCATCCACGTCATACCACAGAGGATACTCCTCCTTGTTTTGCTGGCAGTGCTCGACCCACTCGCGGTAATCGCCCGGTTCGGTCACGTCCTTCAACAGGATCTGCAGGGCTTCCTTCGCGTCAGCTAGAATCGGAATGTGTGTCGGCACGTTCTTACCTAGTTCGGCTGAATCAATATCAATATGGGCCACAACCGCGTTAGGAGCAAAGTGATCCAGGCTGCCTGTGAGCCGGTCATCAAACCGAGCCCCTATATTAATAAGCAGGTCGCACTCATGCAGTGCCATGTTAGCGGCATACGTGCCGTGCATACCCCCCATTCCGACATGGAGCGAATGTTCACCCGGCATGCTACCCAATCCTAGCAGCGTATTGACGACGATGATCTGGTTATCCTCGGCAAACCGCTGCAGCTCTTCGTCTGCCCGGGCATGGAGCACTCCAGCGCCCGCCAGAATCACCGGCCGCCTGGACTGCCGCAAAGCGTCGGCAAGCTTTTTGATCTCCTCCCTTTGGGGCAGCACTCGTGGGCTGTATCCTGACAAACGCACGGTTGTATCATAGGAAAACTCGCCCGAGGCCATAGAAACATCTTTAGGTAGGTCAACCAAAACAGGGCCGGGCCGTCCCGTGGTAGCGATGTGGAATGCGGATTTGATAATCCGGGGCAGGTCCTCAACGCGCTTAACCTGGTAGTTATGCTTCGTAATAGGCATGGTTATGCCTAGAATGTCGGCTTCCTGAAAGGCATCTGTGCCCACCAAGGCAGTAGCCACCTGACCCGTTATGACGACCAAGGGCAGCGAGTCAATCATGGCGTCAGCCAGTCCGGTGACGACATTCGTAGCTCCCGGACCCGAGGTGACGATGCACACCCCCGGTTTTCCGGATACCCGAGCGTAGCCCTCAGCGGCGTGAATGGCTCCTTGCTCATGACGCGCCAGAATGTGGCGGATTTCTTGTTTGTATATTTCGTCGTACGTAGGCAGAATGGCTCCGCCGGGATAACCGAATATGACGTCTACATTCTCTCTAGCCAAGGCTTGTAATACCATGCTTGCACCTGTCATCTGTTTCGCTGGTTTCATGGTCGTGCTGCCTCCTTGAGCCTGTTACGGCAGAAATAGAAAAACCTCCCCATCCCATACGGCCACAGTACTGACCGAAGGGGCGAGGAGATGCGTGATCGCGGTACCACCCTTCTTCATGCCGCCATGTGGGCAGCACATCTCATGGACGCGTGTCTTGCCGTCCTAGTTTTGATAACGAGTGCGGTGAACACTCGGCCAATTCTACATGCATCCTGCCTTCGAATCGGCACTCCGAGGTGACTTCATTAGGTCGGTTACCAGCGCTTTTCACCAGCCGCGCCTCTCTGCAGATACCCGGGGGCCTAGTTACTAGTCCTCATCAACGATTTTTATATCTAACGTACTGTACACCTTATTATAGATGATAAGAAGAATCAGTGCAATCTTTTTCTGCGTCCCAGGAGAAGGCGGATACGCAACAAAGAAGATGACCTTGGGGGCCACCTTCTCCGCTGATGCCCGCCGACGAAATACTTCCCATTTTTTGCCCCATCTAAAAAGGAGCGATGACCAATGACAGGGAATCCCTCATTCATACCGGGACTGACGCTAAACCGAGAGTTCTTCGCCGAAATCGTGAGGCCGCTGTTGGCTGCGCACTATCCCCAGCTACACTATGCTGCCGGCCGGCTGGATCACGGTTCAGAGGTCCTCGGGTTTGATACACCGACTTCCACCGACCATGACTGGGGGCCGCGGTTACAGCTGTTTGTGGCAGAAAAGGATGAACCTCTTATTCCTGAACTTCGGGCACTCTTCGACACCAGAATCCCGCCCTCATTTCGCGGCTACGCCACGCACTTCGGCGAGCCTAGCTGGCACCACGTCACTCTCACCACACCCGAACGATTCTTCCAGAATTACCTGGGTTGTGTACCGAGTCCGAACGTCGCTCCGCAGCAGTGGCTGACGCTCTCAGAACAGAAGCTCGCGACGATCCGTTCGGGGGAGTTATGCCACGATGACCTAGCCCTCGACGCGTACCGAGCACTGATCAGGTACTATCCAGAGGACGTCTGGCTGTACCTAATGGCGTCGCAGTGGATGAAGATCGGCCAGGAAGAACCCTTTGTCGGCCGCTGCCATCAAGTGGGCGATGACTTGGGCGCTCGGATTATCGCCGCTCGACTCGTACACACTGCCATGCATATGTGTTTCCTGCTTACCCGCACGTACGCCCCATACAGCAAGTGGTTTGGCACGGGATTCGCCAACCTGCCTGGTATATCGCCTGTCAAGCAAGCCTTAAGCCGAGCGATCAGCACAGCGGACCAAGATGAACGCGAATCATCCCTCTGCGAGGCGTACGAACTCTTGGCTGCCATGCACAATGCGCTCGGCGTTACCCCTCCGCTAGACACAGCAACGCGACCGTTCTACTCGCGGCCATTTGTCGTAATCGACGGCGGCCGCTTTGCTCGAACTATCCAGGACGTCATCTCTGACCCGGATATTCGTCGACTGCCGCTCATCGGCTCGGTCAACCAACTGTCCTCAACAGTAGACTATCTGGAGAATGATGCGCTGCTGCAGAGGTCGCGAGTTTTCTACGAAGCGCACGACGATGAATACTAGCCAGACGCAGCCAGACCACAGACCACAGGAACACAGGAGGAGATAGCCCATGTCACAGGAATTTGGCATTCTAGAAGCAGCCATACGGGGAAAACGGTGTTCTTCTGTACCGCTTTACGAGCATGGTATCGATCTACCAATTATTGAGGCGATCATGGGGTACGATTTTTCCAAACTGGATCGGTCGACAGAAGCCGGTAACAAGCAAGTATGGAAGAGCATCATCCGGTTTTATGACGAGATGGGATACG
>SLOG01000029.1 GCA_007132635.1 Limnochordia bacterium | reverse complement strand
CATGGCGGAGTACCCGATGAGGCTGACGGCTGTCAGGGTGAACCCGAGCACTAGGGCGGGGAGAGATTCCCGGATCAGAACCTTCCAGATGATCTCCCCGGGGGAGGCCCCCATGGCCTGGGCTGCCTCGATGACACCGGGATCGACTTCTTTCATGGCGCTCTCTACAAGGCGGGCAACGAAAGGAATCGCCGCGACGGTGAGCGGAACCATGGCGGCTGTGGTGCCGATGGACGTCCCCACCAGCACGCGGGTAAAGGGTATGATGGCCACCATCAGAATAATAAAGGGAATGGAACGCCCGATGTTCACGATGGTTCCGATAATTTTATTAAAAGGACCGTTTTCCAAGATGTGGTTCTTGTCTGTCACCGTGAGCAGAATACCTAAAGGAAGCCCCAGCACCTGGGCGATGAGGACGGCGACAATGACCATGTAGAGGGTCTCCCACGTGGCTCGGGTCAGCATCTGGACTGCCATGGGGTTAAGCATGCTAGAACACCTCCACGTCGATGTCTTGGGCTTCAAGATAGTCTTGGGCCGCTTCGGTCTGTTCGCCGCGCAGTTCTATAAGCAGCATGCCGAAGGGTATGTCCTTCATCTGGTCGATCTTGCCGAACAGGATGTTGGCTTCTACGGAGTACTGCCGCAGCATCTCGGATATGATGGGCTGGTGGGCAGACGGGCCGACGAAGCTGAGTTTGAGCAGGCGGCTGCCGTTCGCAACGATACCGTGGGCTCGCTCTAGAAGTTCATCCGGGATCTGCGTTTCGATGGAACCGCGGATCATGCGGCGCGTCGCTTCGGACTTTGGTTTGGTAAAAACTTCAATAACCGGTCCGCTTTCCTGTACATATCCGTCTTCGATGACGGTGACGCGGTCGCAGATCTCTTGAATCACGTGCATTTCATGGGTAATCAGTACAATGGTTAAGCCCATGCTCTCGTTGATCGCCTTCAGCAGGTGGAGCACTGATTTGGTCGTCTCCGGATCCAGTGCCGAGGTGGCCTCGTCGCAGAGGAGAACTTTAGGGCGGTTGGCCAAGGCCCGGGCTATGCCGACACGCTGTTTTTGGCCTCCGCTTAATTGCGCAGGGTACACCTGGGCTTTGTCGGTCAGCCCCACGACTTCCAGCATTTCCGGTACTCGTTTCCTGATGATCTCTTTGTCTACCCGGGCGATCTCCATCGGGAATGCGACGTTTCCGTAGACGGTGCGGGACGACAGCAGGTTGAAGTGCTGGAAGATCATGCCGATGCTTTTGCGGGCCGCCCGGAGCTGCCGTTCGGTCAGCTGGTTGATATGCAGGTCATCTACCCAGATATCGCCTTTGGTAGGCTTCTCCAGCATGTTGATGCAGCGGATCAGCGTCGATTTTCCGGCGCCGCTCTGCCCGATAATGCCGTAGATCTGGCCGGCGGGGATCTCCAAGTCGATATCGTTTAGGGCATGGACCTGCTGTTTTCCGGGGAATGTCTTGGAGACTCCGGTCAGTCGTATCAATGGCTTCACCTCGTTTTTTGGAAGCGGGCGGGTCTCGAACTGCAGGGCCTGCCTGGGGGCAGACACAAAAAACCCCTTCTTAAGAAGAGGTTCACGCACGCAGAGCAATCCCTCCCCTTATCTTTCCGGAGGCGCACCTCCAGCAGGAATTGGCACCTCGCGGCGTGTACGCCACCGGTTGCCGGGCTTCATCGGGCCAGTCCCTCCACCTCTCTAGATAAGAGTCTATGCAATTGATTGTCTGGAAAGCTTATCTACAAGTATACTGGGCTGCTGCGTGTCTGTCAATACCTGCCGGTGGGCGTTTCTATTCGATGGTGAGCCAGGTCCCATCGGGGCCCGTCTCTACGGTGACGGGTGTTGTGCTGAGTGCCTGTACGGAGCTGCCCAGGGGTTCGGTCCCTGCGGGGATGCTGTAGAGAAGCTGCGCCGCGTTGATCTCTCGCTCTCGTAAGGACTGGGAGGACACGATGGGGTGCATAACCTCATTGTTGTCGGGACTGTGGGCCAGACCGATGCTGTGGCCGGCTTCGTGCAGGTAGATCCCTCGGTTGTCCAGATGGTTGAGGGAGATGTAGATCTCGCTGGCTTGGATATAGCTGCCGCTTATCAGGACTCGGCAGAGTCCCGCGCTGGAGATACCCGAGGGCATGCCCCAGAACCACTTGAGGTCAGCCGCGCCCTCACTGGATACGCGCGAGAATGAAATGGCAGGGTTCACGCGTGACTGCCACTGCAGCATAGTGTCCCACGCCAGGTCTACATGACCGGAGCTCACCCGTGGGCTGACTGTGTGGGGCTGTATCCATACGGAAATGGTTCTGCCCCGAGGCCACCGGATGGTTCGCAGTGAGCTGCCGAGGTCCCAAAACATGATTTGGTCGAAGTAGGCGTGGCTCCAGCCGGGGAATCCCGGGAATACAAGGTTGTGGTAGTCTGTCCCGTTGTGCTGGAGGCTGCCACTAGCCTCACCCAGCAGTGTGTTCAGTGTATAAGTATGCGAACCGGTCGGTACCGTAAGCGAGAACTGGCCGGCGTTGGTGGTGGTTTGGTGATCGCTGACTGTCACTGTGCCGTGCAGCGGGAGTTGTGTGTCAGCGTAGCGGACACGGCCATCCAAGTCGGCGTAGACCGGGTCTTCCGTGTCGTCGGTATCGCTGTCGCTGTCTCCGACCTCTTCGTTACCCTCATCGGTGGAGTCTTCGCTGGCCGTTGCGGTGCCGACGAAGTTTACGTTCTGGCAGGGCTCGTCAACTGTTACATATTCTGGCGTGAACGTATAATCATCATTGTGGGGCTGCACCCGGGTTCTGCCCGTAAATGTGGCTTGCCACTCGCCTTCATCATTCGTGGTTTCTATGCTGTCGCCCACGAGGATGTGGATGCCGGGCAGAGGTTGGTCGGCATCGGTGACGGTGCCGGACATGACTTGCTCGGCCGTATACGTGGACGGTCCGGACCCGCCGCCGATGCAGCTGGCGAGGAATAGGGCGACAAGGAGAAGAGCTGAGAGTTTGATGAGTTTGTTCATATGTATCACGGTCCTTTGGTGTATTAAAGAAGGTAGGGAGAGTTAAAATCTTCCAGTCAAAGAAAAAAGCCTGCTCGTCAGAGCAGGCCGAAGGCTATTGAATCGTATTCGACAGATGCGATCTCCCAACCGCCCCCTGCTGGTCGACAGACCAGCTGTACGGCTTTTGTGGCACTGACGATACTATCTGCCTGTTCAAATTCCATATCTATGGTAAGGACGAGGGTTGTGTCGGCAGCGGCTTGGCCGACGACTTCAAACTGGCGGACAGTTACGTCGGAGAAATCCTCTTCGAGTTCGCCGATGAAGTGGAGAACCGTCATGCCGGAATACAGGTCGACACGGTTCGCCTCCGTACGGCTGACATACAGTGGATTGTTGGCGAACAGGTGAATCAGTTCGTCGAACTGTTTGCCTTGAAAGGCGGCGACGAAACGGCTGATGAGATGTCCGAGGTCAGGCGACAGCTCACGGTCAAACTCATAGATTGATTGGTTGCGGCGAAGCTCGCTTATCACCCAGCGGTCGCCTGTCCACTTGTCACCGACATTTATGAGAATGATATCCAGCTCGCTGGTGTGATTGATCTCCAGTCCCGCCTCGATCAGTTTCAGGTAGAGCTCGGTACTGATGACAATGGTGTCATCCGAAGTCACCCGTTTCTCTTCGTCAATTGCGACGCTGTCGTAATCCCCGAGGAATCGCTGTAGAGCTTCACGGTCGTCTTTGGAGATTAGCTCGTCGTTTAAGTAGACTTCATCGGCCAGGAGTTCCTCCAAAGCATCCCAGTCCATTTCCTGCAGGGCTCTTTCCAGTTCGCTCATCACGCGATCTGTCTCGTCGGCGGTAGTCTGCACAGTCGTCGGTTTGAGCCCGCCCCCAACACCGCAGCCAGACCAGATCAGTGCCACAGCCATGAGCAGGATGAACAGTTTGGCGCGCATGGTCCTCATCCTTTCTTTCCGTGGATACCTTCAGTATATCGGAGCGGCGGCGAGTTTCCATGGGGCATTGGTCCCGGGTCGGTCCTAAAAAGCTAGGACTTGCCGTGGAGGCGTGGTCCGAGAAGCAGGGATTTGCTTGTAGTACGTGAATCTTATAAAAAAGGGAATGGTTAGGGGGCAGACTGTGGCAGCGAAGCGTTCAGTAGAAATTACCGCCGTGGAAGGCATTCTGCGTAAGACCATGGAGGCCCTCAATGAGAGCCGCACCCAGATGTACGACATTATGGAGTCGGCTCGCGGGGAGTATAACGAGACTCGTGCGTCCATTCAGGAGCTCCGCAGCGAAATCCATCGTGCGATTGGTGAAGTAGAGCGGCGGGAACTGCAGTTTTCCCAGGCGCGCAAACAGCTCCTGAAAGTGAGCCGCCACTTCGACGAGTACAGCGATGACGAGAAACAGCGCGTCTATGTGGAAGCTGATCGGATACGGGAGGCACTGACTATCGCGCGGGAGAAAGAGAAACATCTGCGTGCACGGCGCCAAGAGCTGGAGAAGAGTTTGACCCGAGTGTCGGAGATTGTAGAGCGGGGCGAAAAGCTCCTGTCCCAAGTGAGTGTGGCCATGGACTTTTTGAGTGGCAATCTGGAAGAAGTGAGTCAGCAGTTGGAAGGTTTGCAGGCGCGTTACCAGATTGGCCAGCGCATCATCCGCATTCATGAAGAAGAACGCAAGCGGGTGGCTCGCGAGATACACGACGGTCCCGCTCAGGATCTTGCCAATGTCGTACTGCAGGCGGAAATCTGCGAGAAGATGTTTGGGGCGGGACGCCAGCGGGAAGCCATGGACGAGATCAAGCAGCTGAAGGCGCAGGTCAAGGTGAGCCTTCAGGAAGTGCGGAAGATCATTCACAACCTGCGGCCCATGGCGCTGGATGATTTGGGCCTAGTCCCGGCCTTAAAGCGCATTCTGGAGGAAGCGGAAGAGGCTTCCCAACTGGAGACTGAGCTGTTGGTGTTCGGTAAGAACCAGCGGCTGCCCTCAACAGTAGAGGTCGCTGTCTTTCGTACTGTGCAGGAAGCTGTCAACAATTGTCGAAAACATGCTAAAGCCCGTCGGTTAGTGGTCAAACTGGAGTTTCTCGACACCCAGATCAGTGCTGTTGTGGAAGACAACGGTCAGGGGTTTGACGAGGCCGCTGTGCGGGGTCGGCTCGCGGACGGGAGTCACTTTGGCCTGTTCGGCATGCGGGAGCGGATCGAGCTTATTGGAGGACAGTGGAAGCTGCGGAGCAGCCCGGGTGAAGGTACTCGGATTACTTTGGCCATACCGCTGGAGAACGCAACGAAGGAGGGCTGACGATGCCGGACGAACCCATCACTGTGTTTATTGCTGATGATCATACCATTCTGCGCCAAGGTCTCGTGAGGATCTTGGACATGTCCGATGCTGTGCGCGTGGTGGGGCAGGCCTCTAACGGCCGCGATGCGGTAGAGTGCATTATGGAGCTGCAGCCGGCTGTGGCCCTCATGGATGTCAACATGCCGAAGCTTAACGGCATTGAGGCCGCGCGGCTGCTGCGCCAGCACTTGCCAGAGACAGCAGTGTTGGCTCTGACGATCCACGACGACGAGCAGTATATCTCGGAGATGATCCGCGCCGGTGCTCGAGGCTACATTCTCAAGGACAGCGACTCCGAGACCGTGGTACAGGCGATCTGCCGTGTGGCTGGCGGCGAGAGCGTATTCCCATCGGGCCTCATGGAGAGGGTTATGGAGCACTTTCATCAGCTGGCCGTTGCGGGCTATGAACGGGTGCCTGCTGGTGCTGGGGGCGATACAAAAGGGCTGACGCCTCGCGAACTCCAGGTGCTGCAGTGCATCGTCAATGGGTACAGCAACAAGGAAATTGCCGATGAGCTGTTCATCAGCGAGAAGACCGTCAAGAACCATGTGACCAGTGTTTTCCGCAAGCTGGAGGTGGCGGATCGCACCCAGGCGGCTGTGCTCGCGGTGCAGACTGGCCTTGTCTGTTGAAGCAAAACAGGGACGGAAGCCGTCAAGCTTCGGTCCCTGCTGTGTCATGTACCGGTGGTTTTCCCAGCATTTCTAATCCATTGATGATCAAACGAAACCGGCAGCCTAGTACTGTAGAGGCTGCTTTACACATTTCCATCCGTTTGAGGTAGATCTCGAAGAAGTCCATGATCTGGCACATGGATGGGTCGAAGTCGATGTCCAGGGTGATGCTCTTCCGCTCCTGGTCAACGAAGATTTTCGAATTCTGAATGGCTAGGTTGACTCGATCGTGGATCTGTGGCGGTCCGGGGTTGACCTTGTGCACCCGGGTGCGGTGGGCGTCGCTTTTGTCCGCTAAGATTAAGGCCGCCGTGAGGATGCTTACGGGATGGCCGTTGTCTTCCTCGTGGTTGGCGATGGCCGTGGTGATTTCGCAGATATCTTCGATATCCATGCCCATGTTGCGAAGCTCAGTAAAGACGATGTTAGCGCCGGTCACGCCGTGGTTTTTCCGGTTGTGCATATTGCCGATGTCATGGAGATAGGCGGCGATACTTCCCAACTCTACCATGCGGTCGTCGTAATCCAGATCCCGGAGTATGTTAGCCGTCACTTTGCAGACATAGTTGACGTGCCGCAGTCCGTGCTCTGTATATCCTTTAGCCTTGAGGTAGTCCCAGGCTTTGTTGATCATAACACTGAAATTGTGGTCGCTGCGGATCTGTTTGAGTGTGATCAAGGTGAATCCCTCCCCGACTTCTTGCGAATGATTGCCCTTAGTATACCGCATCTTATTTCTTTTGACAAAACCTTATTGCGTCTGTTTGGGTCCCAGGGAAGATAGGACCTATGGCGGATAGTGACAGCCGGCGCACGATGGTACAATGAAATCAGAAAATCACTCCGACAAAGGCAAACCTGCTGAAAAGCAGGGACGCAAAGCAGCGGGTCTACGGCTGGGGATCCCCAGCTATGACAGCCGGGCCGCCGAAGAGAACAATCGTGTTCTTTCGTGTGCAGGCACCCGGGTGGGTGCCTTTGTTATTTCCAGGAGTGGTGGACGGGCAGCACCAAAAAACCTTCCGGGAGGTACGAAGCATG
>SLOG01000405.1 GCA_007132635.1 Limnochordia bacterium | reverse complement strand
TAACCGATTCCGCTTCAGGCGTCGCCAAGCCGCATGCCACGGCGATTCAATGATCTGCTTTTTCTTCGCTGGATTGGTCACCGACAATCTCCACCTCGTTTCGGGAAAATCAACGCCTGACTACTCATAGCGTATCCTCGGATCTGCTAACGCATACGAGATATCTGCAATGATACTGCCGAGAAAAATCAACACACCAAACATGAGGTTGATGCCCATCATGACCGGGTAGTTGCGCTCGTGAGTCGCCTGAATAGCCAAAGACCCAAGACCGGGCCACGCGAAGATATTCTCCACCACTACAGCACCAGAGAAGATAGTGGGGATGAGAAAACCCATCAGAGTCAAAATGGGAATCAGCGCGTTGCGCAGCGCATGCTTGTAGATGACCACTCGTTCGGTCAATCCTTTCGAACGAGCCGTACGAAGAAAGTCCTGATGGATAACCTCGAGCAAACTCGAGCGCATGTAGCGGGCCACTCCCGCAATGGTAGCCAAGCCTAGTGTTACGGCTGGGAGCAGCAGATAACCGAAGAGCCCGCGCACCGAAAAAGCCTCTCCGGCAAGAAAGAAGCCGCCGGCAGGAAGCCAATCTAACTGCAGAGCAAAAAGATATAAAAGCACAAGACCGAAAAAGAAACTCGGTATCGATACACCCACGAACGCGAGAAACGTGATCACATAATCAAATACGGAGTGCTGATATCTAGCCGACAGGATTCCCACGGGGATCCCTATTCCCCATCCCAAAACGATGGAGGACACCGAAAGGAGTATCGTGGCAGGCATCCGATCCAGAATCAGTTCAGCAACCGGTCGCCGCGAACTATCAAAGGAAGTACCTAGATCCCCCCGAAGGACGCTCGCCAGCCAATCGCCATATTGAACAAGGAATGGACGGTCAAGGCCCAAATGCTCACGCTGCTGCTCGAGAGTTCGAGCATCGAGATCCGGGACGCCGCGCAGATGGCTTACCGGGCTTCCAGGAGCCAAATTGATGAGCAAGAAGAGCAGAAAAGTGAAGCCCAGAAAGACTGGCACTCCCTGCACCACGATACGGCGGACAATATATCTCCACACAAGTCATCACCCCAACGAAATTGGCGGGAGCAGCAGTTTTGACCCGCTGCTCCCGCCTGCCAAATCAAAATTGCTGCTGAAGACGACTGGGCACGGGAGTCTACTGCCCGTCTGGCAGCCAGATCTCTCGAAGCAGGTGCCGACCGACCAGCGGGCCAAGCGGGCCAGGGTCCCTGTCATAGCCCTGGACACGTTCGTTCATTGCACCGATGACAACTGCATAGTTGAGGAAGATATACGGAAGCTCTTGATTAATAACCTGCTGCCATTCCCTGTAGATCTCGGCTCGTTCACTCTGTGCCATGGTCGCACGACCCAGCTCGATCAACTCGTCAGAACGAGCGTGCTCGAATCCAGGATCATTCCACGGTGATGTCGAGTGCCAAATCGGATAGGGATCGGGATCGACAGCGAGACCCCAAGCCATGGTAAACAGGTCAAATTCGCGAGCGTCAACCCGATCCACAGCTGCAGTGAATTCCATAAACGTCAGGTCGATTTGAATACCCAAGTCCCCCATATTCTGTTGGAACAGGAGCGCCATCTGTTCAGTCGTGCGTGTCCCTTCGGGCACTAGGAAATCCAACTGCAGACGCATACCGTCTTTCTCAAGAATACCGTCACTACCCGGCGCCCAACCCGCGTCGGCAAGCATCTGCGCTGCCAGTTCGGGGTCATACTCATACGAGTTTATCCCTTCGCCGGTGAACGCCCAGGAAGCCTGCGGCACCGGTGCATTTGCCTTGATTGCGAAGCCTTCCATGATAATCTCCACGTAGGTATCGCGGTCAAAGCCGGCCTTCATAGCTTGACGCACCGCAGTGTCAGCCAGCCGCTCCTGCCGGAGATTAAAGGCAATGTAAGAATAGCTCAGGGCCTCATAGATGTAGAGGTTGATGTCGTCCATTCTCGCTACTTCCGGATACTGCTCCGGACGAATCGGAACGAAATCTACTCGGTTCTGCCGCAGATAGATCGGCATGGCATCATCAGCTACCCGTTGATACACCAACTGGTCAATGTTAGGCCGTCCACCATGATAATCGTCAAAGGCGTCCAGCATCACATGCCGGTCAGTCCGGAATTCCACGAACTCAAAGGGGCCGGTGCCAATTGGATGGCGATTTGCTGCAGCCTGCTCCAACTCCCCGATCGGAATGTCCCGGTACAAGTGGGAAGGAAGAATACCATAGATAAACTGAACAAGCAGCGGTGCATGCGGTTGGTTCGTCGAAAACCGAATTGTGTAATCGTCAATCACTTCGATACCGGGAACATCATCCCGTTCGCCATCGCGATATTCTTCCGCACCATCAAGCACCCGGAAATTGCCAAACCTGACACCCGTATAGCGAGGGTGAAGCATGGTCTTGTACGTGTATTCCACGTCCCGAGCCGTCATCTCGACTCCGTCATGGAACAAAACGCCCTGTTTCAAATAAAACGTAATGGAAAGGCCGTCTTCGGAGATTTCCCATCGCTCAGCCAACTGCGGCTGTGGCTCCAAATTCTCGTCGATATAGAGAAGCCGGTCATAGACCACATCATTAATCATCGTGTCATACTGTTCCGTCGCCAGTATCGGGTTGAACATACCACGAGGATTGACCGTCAGTCCATAGCGGAACGTACCTCCCTGGATAGGCTCCGAAGCCGCTGCAGAAAGAGCTAACGGAAAGAGGAACAACGATAACACGAGCCACGATATAACTATCTTTTTCAATGTGCTGCCTCCTCTGCGAAATATAAGGCCTTATACCAACCGGCTAACGTCTGTACCGATCCTTGACGGCTGAGATGACGTCTTCATCCGCAGGATTCTGCTTGATGACATCCAGAAACTCGTCTCCGGACATATTCAGTTTTGCCAATAGCTTCTGATCATCCGGACAAGGGTAGATATAGTCATCAATGGTCCCATCTGCCTTCGCTCTCGCTTTGTCAATCATGCGCGCCAACCAAGGAATGTCACCGATAACGACATCTCTTCCTCGAGGCTTGAAGCTCATTTAGTTTCACCTCCTTCGATCATGCTCTGCTGTTCCTCCTAGGCTGTTGATTTTCTCGATTTTGACGAGTGCCGGCTCACCTCGTTTACCTTGAATACCATGTAAACGAGGTGCTATGATGCCCTCGTCTGTGGAAAAGCGGAGAAAATCAACGCCTTCATAGCCTACTGCCATAGCTGCCGCCAACACCGCGTCGCCAAACTGGTCTTTCTGTTCGGGGAGCCGAAAAACCGTCGACACTCCGCGCATGTCAGCTGTGTTCCGTAAAACTGATGAAGTGCAAACGCGGCAAACACGAGGTAGTGGGCGTCCTCTGCAGGGGCCAATCCAAAACTGCCGCGCAGCAGCGGCCGCCACTGAGGACTTCCGTCAGGACTCCGGATCTGCGTCGTCAACTGCCAGAGGCGCCTCTCGTCCCAATCCCAACCAAAGGATTCGAAATCCACAAACCAGAACTTCGGCGGGGTATCTGTACTGTCCCGGAGTACATTAAAGGGATTGTAATCCAGCCCGCCCCAAGACTGCTTGCTAGAAAGAGCCAATTCCACAATCTGGCCCCAAATATCCCGTACTTGCCTAGGCCGCCGATGAATGCGAGCCATCTCGGAAACTAGGCCCATCGCTGACTCACGGTATTCATGAACATCCACGGAATCCGAGAACGCGGTCAATTCGCCCCGCACCCTGCTCCAAGCTTCTTTCAGCTGCTTCCAAGCTGCCCAAAAGCTCACCTCAGACTGTTTCGACCAATCCTTGATCGTTCCCAGCGGAGTCCCGGCTATCCGCTCCAAAACCAAAACCCCAGAGAACTCATCGCTGATTAGACGAGGAACCGGAGCGCCCGCTTCGTGCAGGAGCCGCAGCGCCAAAGCCTCCCGCTTTGCGGCCGCATCCGTCTTGCTCACTTTCAGTATCAGCGGCGCACGACCATCGTGGTACTCCAACATGAAAACCCTTGGATGCTCTCGTTCACCATGGCGTACCGGGTGTCGCTCGGCGATCCCGTCAGTCCAATCCACAGCTTAAGAGTCCTCCGCTGCCAGCGTCATGAGAAGGTCTTGAAAGATATCGTGAACTGACAAAATCTCGCGGATCTTCCCCACTTTTTCGCCAGAGAAAACCAATGCTCTCTCAAAACAGCCACCTACTGTCGCGTTGTTGAGTGCTTCCATGATGCAGAAATTCCTGTTGCACCGTTTTAGGCAGCCATAGCATTGTTCAATGGGAACGCCTTCGTCTCCTGCGATCAAGTCGTAAAATGAGTTTCTCAGCCCGCGGCCCAAAAGACCGACAGGGCTCTTTATCAGAACTACATCCTCGTCTTGCGCTCTGACATACAGCTGCTTAAACTCGTCCGAGGCATTTGACTCCATACTGGCAACAAACCGCGTACC
Organism: Limnochordia bacterium; assembly: GCA_007132635.1. Lineage (GTDB taxonomy): Bacteria > Bacillota > Limnochordia > Darwinibacteriales > SLO01 > SLOG01. The sequence goes on along the minus strand of SLOG01000405.1, from coordinate 2,667 downwards.
CATCTGCACCCCGTCTGCGCCTAAACTAAAAGCCTCTTTGATATCGTGGCCATCCACAATACCGCCAGCCGCAATAACCGGAATCTTTACGGCTGTGCGAACCTCAGGAACGAGCTCACGCATCGGCCTATCCGTTCCCAAATGACCCCCGGCTTCCTTGCCTTCTACCACGACAGCGCTGGCCCCTGATTTCTCGGCCAAAGCCGCCAACTTTGCTGACGAAACGATGGGTACGATGGGCGTGTTGAATTCCTTTCCCCAACCAAACATGTCGCGAGAGAAACCAGCTCCAGAGATGACTAGATCAATTCCCTCGGCCAACGCAGTCTTCACTAGTCCCGCAAACTCACTGACTGCGAAAAGCACGTTAACACCAATGACTCCTTTGGTCAATTCCCGAGCTTGCCTAATCTCCTGGCGGAGTTCATCCAGTGTCATACCCGTGCCGGCTATTACACCAATACCGCCCTCATTGGCAACAGCTGCCGCCAAGCGAGCCGTAGACACTTTTACAGCCATAGCCCCCTGTATTATGGGAATTGGCACAGATAGATGTCCAATTTTTAATTCTGGTAAACGCATACTCTTCCTCCACTCAATGTGATAAACTGTAGTGTATGCCCACAGTGCATTTCTATCATAACATATTTACGAAGAAATGTGCGTGACGCGAAGGTATTCGCCGAAAAAACCCAAGATAGAAGGGCTAACGAAGAGGCAAGGAGACGATTGGTTCTATCTGCCCTTCTTTAATCGAGTGCTGCAGGGCACTGCGTATACCTGGCTAAAACGATTAAGCGGCGACAAAGCCGCGAAAGGAGAATTATTTTGAAAGCATTTACAGAGTTTAGTTTGAGCGAACCTATGCAGCGTGCTATTCAGGCGCTGGGGTTTGAAGAAGCAACACCAATCCAAGAACAGACAATCACGCTAGGACTTCAAGGCCATGATGTGATAGGCCAAGCACCTACAGGAACGGGGAAAACAGCTGCCTTTGGCATCCCGCTGATAGAAAGAGCCAAAGAGAATCGAGGCACAACCCAAGCGCTTGTCGTCACGCCCACTCGCGAGTTGGCGATCCAAGTCTCCGAAGAGCTCAACAAACTGGCGCAGTTCTGCCGTATCAGCTCACTGCCAGTTTACGGCGGCCAGGACATCGTCAGGCAGATCCGAGCCCTTAAGAAACACCCAGAGATCATCGTTGGGACACCAGGACGCCTTCTTGATCATGTCAGACGACGCACTCTGCGCCTCGGAACTCTTACCGCCGTAGTACTGGACGAAGCCGACGAAATGCTTAACATGGGCTTTATTGAGGATATCACAGCTATTCTTCGAGAAACCCCCACAGACAGACAGACCATGCTGTTCTCTGCCACAATTCCTCGCCCCATTGAGGAACTAGCGCAAAAGTTTATGCGGGATCCCCAGCTTATCCGAGTGGCTCCAAAACAAGTCACCGCTGCAAACACTGACCAGTTCTTTGTAGAAGTGCCAGAACACAAAAAATTCGACATCCTGTGCAATCTGCTGGATATGCATGGCCCGGCCAGCGCCATTGTCTTTGGGCGTACAAAGCGGCGCGCCGCCGAACTGTGCGAAGCCCTTAACACACGCGGGTACTCGGCCGATGCCCTGCACGGCGATCTAACGCAACCCCAACGCGACAGTGTCATGAAGCAGTTTCGTTCGGGAGCTATCGAAATCCTCACGGCTACGGATGTTGCCGCTAGAGGCTTGGACATCTCAGACGTAACCCACGTTTACAATTTCGACGTTCCGCAGGACCCGGAGAGCTACGTACACCGAATTGGCCGCACAGGTAGAGCCGGTCGAACAGGGACCGCCATCTCATTCGTCACGTCTCGTGAGTTGAGTCAGATACGCCTGATCGAGCGTCTGACGCGCCGAGCGATCAAGCGACTGCCTATGCCAACGATCACCGAAGCCCTCGTGGGTCAGCAGCAGGCCACCGTCGAGCGTATTCAGAACGCAGTCGGTGAAGACAGACTGAACAACGAGTATCGACCTATAGCAGAAGAGCTTCTGGATCAGACAGACTCCATAACCATCGTAGCAGCCGCTCTGCGGCTCCTCACAAAAGAACCCAATAAAACGCCGGTAACCATCACGGCGGAAAGACCCCAACGGGCAAAAGGGACGGGACCCAAAGCTCGGAAAGGATTCGGGGCCCGTTCATCAGGGAAGCGAAGTGCTTACGGGAACAAGGGGCGGCGCGGTTAGCTCCGCTTCTCCCTTAGTTGGGCAGAACGTAGACGTACACCATAAGGAAGTGGAGCAGTGTCCCGACCATGACAAAGATATGGAAGACACCGTGGTAACCCAGTCGGCTGCGCGGCCCGTCAAACCAGCGTTTGGCGTAAATGATTCCGCCCAGAGTATAAGCGGCGCCGCCCGCGATAAGCAGAAAGACAGCTTGTATCGGCACCGCTTGAACCAGCTGTCGCAAAGGGATAACCGCAAACCAGCCTAGAACAAGGTAAAACGCAGTCGAAAGCCAGCGAGCGAGACGAATTGGAGACGCCTTGACTCCAATTCCAGCTGCGGCAAGCAGCCAGACCGCGGTAAGCATACCCCACTTCCAAGCCCCATCCAGCGAAATCGCCAGCACAGGCGTGTATGTGCCGGCGATCAGAACATAGATGG
>SLOG01000173.1 GCA_007132635.1 Limnochordia bacterium | reverse complement strand
TGTCCGCCATACCACACCTCGTACCGCTGCAGAGAATTTCGCAGACTATTCCTCGCCATCCGTTTCTAAGAACTCAATGATTCGCTCGAACTCCTCATCGTCATCAATATCGACAAGAAGCTCATCGTCATTTTCATCGGTTTCAATCCGTAAGATAACAGCCCCAGCCTCTGGGTCAGAGTCCGGGAGCAGTACTGCATAACGGTTCTCTTCGATCTCCACAACATCCAGCACAGAAAAAGCGTGTTCCTGTCCTTCCTCATCCACTAACGTTAATCGATCATGATTGTCTGACACTGCTGACGATCCCCTTTGCGTGATAGATTTCCCACTGTCCATATCGCATTTCACTGCTTCGAGTGACGGTCAAGATAGGATTGCAGGATAATGCTGGCCGCTACTTTATCGATTACTGGACGACGTTTCTTCCGGCTGACATCCCCCTCTAAAAGAACTCTCTCAGCAGCGACCGTGGAAAAGCGTTCGTCCCAATACTCAACAGGAATGCGAAAATGCGCTGCCGTCCGGTCACCAAAGCGACGCACGGCATCGGCCTCCGGACCATACGAGCCGTCCGTACGGCGAGGAATCCCAATAACTAGTGTCTCTACCTCATATTCATCAATGAGCCTTTTCAGCTCACTCCAATCCTTTTTCTTGCCAACACGACGTATCACCTTCACCCCTTGGGCGGTCCACCCCATGGGATCGCTCACTGCCACGCCGATAGTCTTCTCCCCGACATCCAACCCCATAACTCTCACAGGCCAGTCCTTTCTGCGCTGCTATTCGGAACGCCGTTGATCGTGCCAGAGAAAATCAACGCCCTCCTAAATCACCTTGATGGCAAACTCTGGACATGCTGCCCCACAGTAACCACAGAAGACACACCGTTCTGGATCCACGACGGCTTGCGCGTCCACAATGCTCAGTGCACGGCTCGAACAAACAGCGGCACACTTGCCGCACCCACTGCACCAATCGTCAATGTGGAGCTGACGGCTCTCTTCCAGGGCTGACCAAGCAGACGAGCGGCTGCCCGAGAAAAACTCAACGTTGCGGCGCACCTCAGAAGCGTTTTTCATACCGACTGCGATGGCATCCAGATTCAGTTGATCGAGCAGGTAGGAAAAGGCTTCATTCCACCGCGGGATCAAATGACCCCCTCCCAACGGTTTCATCGCATAAACACCTTTTCCCTGCCCTACGGCCTCCGTGACAGCATCCTCCATATCTCGAAGACTGCCTCCTTGAATACCAATACCCTGGACGTTGATTAACGGAGAAATAATATCAATTTCCGGCAAAACCGCCGCCACCTTAACCGCTTCGACATGATGGGTCGATATACCTACAGCGCGGATATCACCCTTCTGCTTCGCCTCCAGAAGGCCTTCTAAGGCCTCCCAGTGCCCACGCAGCGTATGCATTGATTCCTGTTCGTGCAGCAGAAAGATGTCAATGACAGAGCGTCCCATCCCTTCGCGAGCAGCCTTGAGGCTGGCCTCAACACCCTGCCTTTCATAGGCATAGGACTTTGTGGCGATTACAACATCGTGGGGCGCTGTGCGCAGCGCAACCCGAATCTGTTCGTACGTTCCGTACAACTCTGCCGTGTCAATGAAGCGAACACCGGCATCCAATGCACTACGAATCACGTGCGCGCCATCCGCCACTGACATGCGCCGCTGCAGCGGGCCAATAGTCAGCGCGCCAAAACACAGACGCGACACCTCGATTTGAGTCAACCCTAGAGTACGGTACTCCACAGTATCAACCTCACCTTGTGCAGAAAAGCTATCCTCCATTAAACAAGGAACCGGAGCCCGGTTCCTTGTTTCTCAGCGCTTCAGATACTTCGTCACCAATTCCTCCAACAACTCATCCCGCTCGACGGTACCGATTAGAGTGCGAGCATTTCGGTGACTCGTGATATACGTTGGATCGCCAGACAGAAGGTAACCCACAATCTGCCCGACAGGGTTGTACCCTTTTTCTTGAAGAGCTTCATGGACCATTTTCAGCACAGAGGCAACCTGCGTTTGCTTGTCGCTGCCGAAACCGCGGAAAAGAGTTGTTTTTTTGCTAGGTCGCACCACGCTAACTCCTCCCTCTCCCACTGAAACACAGTGGACGCTTGGGATTCCGACGACGCGATTCAGTCCTTATCTGCTACTTCGACGCTTACTTGACGTTCCCCTGCAGCTGTTCCTCAAGTATACTCTTTACCGTCTGCAGAGCTTCCTGCAGCTTCTCCGGATGCCAGCCGCCTGCTTGGGCCATGTCCGGACGGCCACCGCCGCCGCCGCCGCAAATCTGGGCTGCTCGCTTGACGATGTCACCCGCGTGGACCCGCTTGCCTGCAATGTCTTCAGAAGCCATTGCCAAGAGCAGTACTTTGTCCCCGGCAGAAGCGCCTAACACAATTACAGACGGTTTCAGCCGATCACGGACTCGATCTCCCAATGCCCGCAGTTCATCCATTCCAGATACCTCGACCGGTGCCGCAACGATGGCTACTCCATCAACCGAGGCAGCGCTGCGAATGAGCTGATCGGCTGCATCGCCAGCCAGTTTCTGCCTAAACTGCTGCACCTGTTGGTTTAGCTCCTTCTGTTGAGCAATTAACTTCGCGGCCTGCTCCGGGAGGTCCTCGACTGTCGACTGCAGTTGACGGCTCACCTGGCGCAGAACACCCTCCCGTTCGCGAGTGAAATCCAGCGCTCTTCGACCGCATACGGCCTCTATACGGCGCACCCCCGAAGCTACGCTGCCTTCGGATACGATCCGGAACAGACCGATGTCCCCGGTTGCAGATACATGGGTGCCACCACACAACTCCTTCGAATAGTCCGTAACGGTGACAACTCGCACACGGTTGCCGTACTTCTCGCCAAACAAAGCCACCGCTCCCGCCGCCTTTGCTTGGTCCATAGACATCTCAGATGCTTCTACAGGCCGATTCGACATGATCACATCATTAACTTCGGACTCAATGGCGGTCAGCTGTTCACTGGTCAAGGCCTCAAAGTGCGTGAAGTCAAAACGCAAACGTTCAGGGCTGACGAACGAACCAGCCTGATTAACATGGTCTCCCAGCAGGCCGCGCAAAGCTTGGTGCAGCAAGTGAGTCGCTGTATGGTGTCGGGCCGTATGCCGTCGGAGTTCATTCTCCAGGACGGCTGTCGCCGCTTGATCCGCCTCAAGTTCACCGGCGGTTACTCGTCCGGTGTGGACGATGAGGCCCTCAAAAGGACGGCGGACATCATCAACGTCCAGCGTACCTGTACCAGACTGAATGCGCCCTCTGTCGGAAACCTGGCCGCCGGCTTCTGCGTAAAAAGGTGTCTCATCTACGACTAGCGACACACTGTCCCCCGCTTCGGCTCGCCCGACTAAGCTTCCATCCTTGATAATCGCCCGAATACGCGTGGACACCTGCGAGCGGTCATAGCCGACGAATCTCACGTCTCCCGCTGCAGCGGCCTCCTGGAACACTTCCATATTCTCACCTGCATAGGAAGAGTCGCCTCGTGCCGCCCGTGCCCGCTGCCGCTGCGCTTCCATAGCCGCGCGAAACCCTTCTTCGTCAAGAGAAAATCCCTCTTCATCGGCGATCTCTTTGGTCAGTTCGTAGGGAAACCCAAAGGTATCGTAGAGCTTGAAAACATCGACTCCGGCTATCTCACGATTCCCCGCTCGTTTTGCCTTCTGTATGACTTCCTGAAGCAGACCAATTCCCTGGTCCAAGGTCGCTTGGAAACGCTCTTCTTCTAGACCCACTACTTTGTGGATGTAGCTGCGTTTGTCAAGCAGTTCGGGATAGCCCGATTTCATCTGCTCGATGACCTCATCAACCATGTCAAGTAAGAACGCATCATGAATGCCCAGCAGGCGTCCATGGCGCACGGCACGACGCAGCAGACGGCGCAATATATAGCCGCGGCCCTCGTTACTCGGAAGCACACCGTCGAACACCATAAACGTAATGCCGCGCAGGTGATCGGTGATGACTCGCAGTGATACATCGGCGTCTTCATCACGTCCATACTCGGTCTTAGCCAATGCCGCCACTCGATCGACGACCGGCCGAATGTTATCAATATCAAAAATGCTTTTGGCATCCTGCATAAGTGCTGTTACTCGCTCAAGACCCATGCCTGTGTCGATGCCTTTGCTTGTCAAGGGAGTTAAAGAACCATTTTCATCCTTATAGAACTGGATGAACACAAGGTTCCAAAACTCCAAATATCGATCACAATCACAACCGGGCTTGCAGCCTGGATCGGTGCAGCCGTATTCAGGGCCGCGATCCAGGTGGATCTCCGAACAGGGACCGCAGGGACCCACTCCGATCTCCCAGAAATTATCCTCGCGGCCCAAGCGAACGATCCGGTCTTGAGGGAAGCCGATTGTATCATGCCAGATATCGTGGGCTTCATCATCATCCTCGAAAATGGTTACCCAGAGCTTCTCCCTGGGAAACTCCAGGTGCTCCAGCACAAACTCCCACGCCCAGCCGATGACCTCTTCTTTGAAATAGTCGCCGAATGAGAAGTTGCCTAGCATCTCAAAAAAGGTGCCATGCCGATCGGTCTGGCCCACATTGTCGATGTCTACCGTCCGCATACACCGCTGAAAGGTGACGACCCGCCGGCTTTCCGGCTTCTCTTGGCCCAGAAAAAAGGGCTTAAACGGCACCATCCCGGCACCGGTAAGCAGCAGAGTTGTATCACCATGGGGTATCAGGGATGCACTGGGCAGAAACGTATGGTTTTTGCTTTCAAAGAACCTCAGAAACTCTTGGCGCAGTACATCAGCTGTCCAGTTCTTCATAGACTCCGCAGCAGTGTGCGGCTGCCCCCTTTCCTGTTTCCAACTAGTCCTATCTTATCTGAGAGCAAAATGCTTGTCAATAATACGATTCGGTGCCGCAGACTCAACGGATAGCAGCCTCAATGGCATCAATGCGTTCGTGGGTCGGCGGATGTGTGGAGAACCAAACGGCCAGGCGGCTGGGTTGGCGGGCCTCCATGCGCTGAAGTTTCTCAAGGAACGAGATCATCCCTCTGGGATCGTAGCCAGCGCGCTGCATCAGATGTATCCCAGTTCTATCCGCATCGAATTCATTCTCCCGGCTGTAACCCTTTATGAGCAGGTCCATACCCAATCCTGAAGCCAAATCCCACAGCAATGACTGCCCATCGGCGCCGAAGACCAACCGCAGTACAAGACCTAGTCCCAGACTGACAATCAGATTGCGTTCCAACTGGTTCATCCCATGGCGATTCGCCACATGGGCTACCTCATGTGCCAGAACAGCAGCCAATTCATCATTGGTATCGATGGCATCAAAAAGTCCACGGTACACATAGATAAAACCGCCCGGGACTGCCAGTGCGTTTATCTGATCGTCATCCAGAATACGAAAGGTGTACGGTAGATCGGGGCGGGCACTGACAGCGGCCAGTTCGTTCCCCATTCTATCTATGCTTCCATTCCAGCTTCGATGATGGTACAGACCGTGTTCAGCCTCTAACTCAGCAGCAATATCGCTGCCGATCCGGATTTCTTCCTCGACACCGAAAAACTGCAAGGCTGACGCCGAACCTGTGAAAACAACGCACAGAACACTTACAAAAAGCAGCAGACGAGTTCGTCTCCAAAGAGCCATGCCAAACCACCCCTTCCGATTAGTCGCTCGCCCATTCGCAGTATATCATTCCTCAGATAGGCGCTGATCCCTGCAAAACGCAACTTAACACCAAAAAAGAGGCTGGTGAAATCCCAACCCCTTCTGTGCAATCCTAGAAATTACACCGTCTGCTTCTGCGCTTCAGATTTCTCTTTGGCTCGGTAGTCCTCAATCGCCTTCTTAAGGACGTCAGCAGCCATATTCGAACAGTGCATCTTGATAGGTGGCAGTCCATCCAGGGCATCGGCAACTGCTTGGTTTGAGATCTCCTCTGCTTCGTCCAATGTCTTGCCTTTTACCATCTCTGTGACTATGCTCGATGTGGCGATCGCAGCACCGCAGCCAAAGGTCTTGAATTTCGCATCGACAATGCGACCGTCTTCAACCTTGATCCAAAGCTTCATAATGTCGCCGCAGCGAGCGTTCCCCATTTCGCCTACAGCATCGGCATTTTCCAACTCACCGACATTGCGCGGATTTTCAAAGTGGTCCATGACTCGATCGGAATACATTCGATACCCTCCTCAGATACAATCCCCGGCACCTGCAAGGCACCGAGCATCAACTATTATACAGCGGAGACATAGCACGCAGTCGTTCGACAATGCCTGGCAGAACCTCAATCACTCGATCCACGTCGTCTTCCGTGTTACTGCGCCCCAAAGACAACCGCAGCGAGCCGTGGGCTGTCCCATGGTCTAATCCAAGGGCCAGGAGAACATGCGACGGTTCCAGAGACCCGGAGGTGCAGGCACTGCCGGACGAGGCAGCGATACCCTGCATATCAAGCTTCAGGAGCAATCCCTCGCCCTCAATGTAACGAAAACAGAAGCTAACGTTGTTGGGCAGTCTCTCCGTCCTGTGACCATTCAACCGCACCTCGGGAATCGTCTCCAAACCCGCAATCAAACGGTCACGAAGAGCCTGTAACCAAGGTACTAGCGTCTCCCGTTCAGCCAGGGCCAGTTCCAAGCCCTTAGCCAGCCCCACAATGCCAGCCACATTCTCTGTACCAGCACGCCGTTTGCGTTCTTGGCCGCCGCCGTGCACCAGAGGGTGCAGTCGGGTACCTTTCCGTACATACAATACTCCCACACCTTTGGGCCCATAGAACTTGTGAGCTGCAAGGCTGAGTAAAGAAACCGGCATATCGCGTACGTCAACCTGCAGCGCACCAACGGACTGCACCGCATCCGTATGCATAGCAACCCCGCGCTCGTGACACACTGCAGCCAAGGCTGACAATGGCTGAATGGTACCGATCTCATTATTCGCGTGCATGATGGAAACCAGAATAGTATCATCACGAATTGTCTGCTGAAGATCATCTACACTAACCATCCCTGCTTCATCCACCGGAAGGTAAGTGACGGAAAATCCTTGCGTCTCCAACCACTTTGCGGTATCCAACACTGCATGATGCTCTATGCTTGACGTTATGATGTGCTTTCCTTTAGAGGCAAGCTGCCACGCT
>SLOG01000274.1 GCA_007132635.1 Limnochordia bacterium | reverse complement strand
GCTCGACCAATGCACCAACATGACGGGCAGAGCTATGGTATACATTAACGTTCCTTGAAGCAGGTAAACGCTGACAAATGCTTTCAGCGCCGGGAAACGGTTGCCCCACTTTTCACGCATTTGAACATATCGATAGTCCTCAGGCCTCCCTACGTTCCGCTTCGCTAAGTGGTAGGATAGGCGAGCGCCCCAAATAACGACTAGAACCGTGATCAACCAGGCTCTAGCCGGACTTTCCGGAAGCCTCACCAAGGAGTACAAAGCGACAAGAACGTAGCCCAAACCCCACCCTATATCGACTATGGAATTGTCCTTTATGCGCTGCCCAATACCAAACAAGACTGTGAAGTAAGCGAAAAGCACAATGGCAATCTCAGCATATAAGGACATTCCCATCAACTCCCTACTCTAATGCAGTCTCTATTCCGTGATCAGAGCAATGCCGGTGGAACCAATACCAGCGCTCAACGCTGTGATCGCAGACACGTCCATGATATACTTCGGTGCCCGGCCCGTCATATCCGTAAATATCCGCGCGTACTCCTGAGCTCGTTCGGGTGCACTTGCGTGGACAACACAGTAATCCTGGATCCCCTGCTGCTGAAAGATCCTCTGAACCGTGCGCTGGATAAGCTTGGTGTTGCCCTTGGCACTAAACGCTTTGCCAAAAATGCTTCCTTTTCCCTGTTCGTCCAGAGAGACAACTGGTTTCAGGTTGAGGATCTTGGCCGCCACAGCCATGGCAGAGCTAACACGGCCCGAGCGGAGCATATACTTCAAAGTATGAACGCTAACGAAAATTTTGGACTTGGCAATCCATTCCTCAATCATACCTATAGCTTCATCGTGCCCGCAACCATCGGCGATGGCCTCAGCCGCCTTAGCCGCTACCAGACCTTGGGCGCCGGAGTTCAACCTCGAATCGATGACGCCGATGTGTACATCCTGCTCTTGAAGCCGCTTTGCCGCATTCGTGAATGTCTGAAACGTCCCGCTAAGGCCCTGAGAAACAGACAAAACTATGATGGAGTCGTAGTGTTTTGCCAAAAAAGCAAACATCTGTTCGACGGTTTTTCCGTTAGGTTGCGACGAGGTAGGATACTCATCCATCCCGTCCAAGAGTGTGTAGATGGTGCTGGATGTTATGGTCAAGCGATCCACATAAGCGCTGCCTTCCATCATGACATTCAGCGGAACCATATGAATCTGCTGTTGATCCACCAGTTCTTGGGGAATGTCCGCAATAGAATCTGTAACCAAGGCCACAGCCGCTTTGCGTCGGTGAATCACATCACTCTGCCGCTGCATGTCATCCACCTTCTGCTGGGCGATCGAGCCCACACTACGAAGGCGCAGCATCAGAGTTTCCGGCTCATTCGTATGCATGTGAATCCGGATTTTCCTGTCCCCGCCAGCCACAATCAAGGAATCACCTAGATCCTGCAGTACACTCTTAACCTCGTCGGTCGAGAGAGCCTGTCCAGTGAGCAGAGCTTCAGTGCAGTACCGGTAAGGAATGTCCTCATCGACCAACGAGTAGTGCTCTTCCACGTCTAACTCAACAACACCGGCGCCCTCCACAACGGCCACCGTGGGCCCCTCTTTAACAAAACGAAGAAAACCCTCCAGAAAGTGGAAAAACCCTTTAGCTCCCGAGTCAACGACTGATGCTTTTTTCAGTACTCGCAGTTTATTTGGTGTGTCCTCCAAAGAGGCCAACACGGCACCCATGGACTGAGACAACAGGTCCTCAAAGTCCTTGGCACGCTCATTAAGCTGACCCAAAGAATCGGCCCAGTCATGCATGACGGTCAAAATGGTTCCTTCTGTTGGATTGGCAACAGCCTCATAGGCATAGGGGACAGCCTTTTTGACGGCCGTCACAAAGTCTTCCACCGATATGTCTTTAACGTCTTCTAATCCCGCACTGAGGCCTCGGACAAACTGGGCGAAAATGATACCGGAATTACCTCGAGCACCCACCAAAGCGGCATCAGAAATGGAATCCATAGTCTGTTTGGCCGTATCAAAGACCGAAGCATCATCCACAATGGCACGCATCGTAAACACGAGGTTGCTGCCCGTATCCCCATCAGCTATGGGAAAGACGTTGATCCGGTTCAAATAGTCTCTCTGCTGCAGCACTGCGTTGGCTCCAGCTACGAAAGCATAGTAGAGTGATTGTCCATCAAGCTGCTTCATGGTCACACATCCCTTCTGTCTGCGAGCGTTTTGTATTGGTTCAGCCTTACGGAGGAATCAATGATACCCGATAAGGATTATTCTTAGCTTCAGTTTACGTTGCTAGAAAATGGATGTCAAGCAGTTCTGCGAAAAACGATCCTAAAACCAAGGTAGATCAGGCGAACCCTTCCGCAGCCAACCGGTGTCTGTCTCTACCCAATACACACCGTCTGGGTCAGCCCACACACTCAGAACTGTGTACTCATCACCGTACTCCATTTCTGCAGTCGGACGCGATGCTGGATGCGGATAGACGCGCAGAACTACGCGGCGATACTCTACCACGTGCCGCTCTCCCACCATCGGCACCTTCGGTTTTCCTCCCGTTGTGAGCAGCACCGTAATGATAGCATTCTCCACCGCAAAAACAGCTTGCTGGTAGCTCTTGGGCGCCCCATGGCGCAGAGACTCGGCAAATTCAGGTGCTATGGGGCCTAAGTCCAACACGATCCCTCCAAGACCTTCAAGATGGTGTGCCGCCAAACACGGAGCACTGCCTCGGCTAAGCTCGGGCAGGGAAAGAACAGCGTGTGTGTCGACCTGGAGCACCAAGCTAACATCGACGAGAAGCGAACAGTGAAAGGCTTCAACGAAATCTGCGTCCTCCACAAAACCCTGGCGTTCAGGGGCAAAACCCGTGAGTTCCGGGAACACAAACCCCTGCATCCAAGCCTCTTCGAGACTGACAGCGGTTTGGAAACTATCCCGGCCACTCGCTTTAACTCCCCCTGCAAACCGGTAGCCAATGGTAACCTCTCCAGAACGTTCTTCCGGCGTCGTAACCAGCATTCGGATTTCACCGGAGATACCTACCATGTCAGACGCAGCTGCACTCAGCACAAAACTAAAGCACAGCAGAAGAACCGCCAGACAGCAAACAGCGAGCGCAAAGGTTTTCCTCACGCCGCGTTTCGGGCGATATGACAAGCGCCGGTGTGTACACATCACCGAAATAACCTCCCTCCAAGGTCCGTTTCCAACGCTTTCACCACAGCCGATCAATGAAACTCAACATCCGAAAGCGCGTCTTGGGCCGCTTCACTCGCGGCCTGGGCCAATGCGTCACGGCCGGTTCCGTCCACCGTTGACATACCGGCATCCAGCACCAGGCTCGTCTCCACTTCTACCCGCCGCATGGTAAGCAGCGTCTGGCCTCCTGCCTGCTGAACCATGCCAAACACCATCTCTCCTGCTCCGATGAGGCTGCCGATCTCGATGGCACCAGTCTCCATGGCGTGGACCAAACACTCCCAGTTGTGCCGCGGTTGGTTGTCCGTCATCTGGAGTCGAACTGTGAACGTGAGGAGATCCCACCCTGGCTCCGACGCCGGCCGATGAGGACTATAGATCTCAATGTGCTCCGGCCCTATGCGGGCCCCCATATCGCCGATAGCATCGGCCAGGACCTCCCGCATGATCTCGGCATCAGCTGTCTGAACGCCGTCGCGCATCGCAGTGTCGTCACAGGGATGCGGATCCTCATTCTCGCCCACAACCTCAATGCGATAGGAGTTTATCTCGTAGTTCCAGAACTGCGTCTCCTTAACCAAGTAGAGTGCTTCTCGCCTCGACGGCCCCCAGGGCACTGGGTCCCACGGAGGCCTGTCTACCCACTGCCACGAGTCGTTGATGGTTAGAATAACTACGTCATAGGTGCCCGGCCAAAGATAGGCCTCGGACATCCCTGGGGTGCGGCCGTGGGTCAGCGGCACCTGGGCCAAGCGCCGTCCATCCTGAACCCGGTAGACTGAGGTTGTAACCCGCAGCAGTGTCCCTGTTTCCCCCGGGACAACCTTCCGCAGCGGGCGCATTCCCCCCGACAGGGCATCTCGGGGGGACACTTCGGCTATATTGGGGAAGTAATGCACTCCCTGCCGCAAGGTGCCGGACTCCTCCACAGCGGTTCCGGCTGCCTGCGGCGTCAGCCCGGGCACCAAAAACACGAAACACAGGGAAAAGAAAACGGCCGTTAGGAACCGTGCGAATCCCGCGTCACCAACCATGGAAATACCTCCATTCCCTCTGCCAGACCGCCTCGCCAGCCTGCATCTGCCCAGTGCGAACCTCCAGGTCCCAGTGCTCCCCGGTAAACGGCGCTCCATGGAGACGAAACCGTACAGCCCCGGCCGTGACGGTATCGGGAAGGGTGATGTCAATATGGCGCCGGTTCAAAAGGAGTTCCATAACCCCGAATTCCACGATGCTGTTTTCGTCATCGGTAGAGAAACCCGGCCCCAAAGAAGCCTGGTACACAGAGTTCCAGTGGTTGTCAGCCAGCAAGAGTTCAATGGTCAGATCGTGGTCGAGTTCGTCCATAGCCTGCGGCACTCCAATGCGAAACCCGCTGATGGGATACAGCCGATCCCAATGCTTTTCAAACAGCGAGGTGCCTTCTGTCTGGTCGCGCTCCCACCGACTCTGCACCGAGGCCTCCACCCAAGGCGCATCGAGTTCGAAGGGCACGGCCGCAAAGTCCCCATGCAGCTCCCCTTCGCCGGCTGCCCCTCGAAAGGTTCCCCAAAACTTGCCGTCGAAGAGAGCCTCCAACTGCCTTCGTTCTGCTGCTGATTCGTTGGAATCACTCCGATCAGCTTCGCGATACTGCACGACCCCCTCGCCAACACTTCGCCGCACGCGACCTTGCGGGTCCTGGGCCAGCACAACCAACTCAGCCTCATAGGACAAATACTGTTCATCTCTCACAACCTGAAGACGCCGCAGATCGGCGGCCACCTCGGGAGGCAGCGATGCCTCTGCTTCTTCCAGATCGGGCATGCGACCTGCCAGCATCGCCTCTAAAACCACCTCCTGCGACATCATCTGCAGCAGCTGTGTCTCATAATCTAGAAACAAAAACAGACTGATATCCTCCGGACTTTTGCCTTCCTCCTCCAAAAAGGCAATCGTCTCTGGACGGGGCTGAGGGCGCCAAGGAGCTTGGAGGGTGAAGGCAAAAAGCGGAGACAACGTAGGATCATGCTCTCCCACGGCCAAGTACGAAAGGAGGGAGTAGGACTCGCGGACAGACCCAAACCGTATTGGCGTTGCCCCAGAGAAAGCGCTAGAACCAGTTAGCTGTACCGCCGACAGATGCTGGGAGAAGTCATCAGACGCGCTGACGGCGACGGACAAGGAAACAGACAGCCACACCAAGAGACAGACAAGAGCCAGCATGAGCCATCGTCGCCGGAACAGGCTATCGTGTGATGTGCCGGTAATTGAAGTACACGCCGTTTCTGTTTTTGCCACACCATCGCCTCCTTTTCCAATAGACACAAGCGAAAGACCACCACCGTCCTAGAATGCCACAACCTGTCTGTCTTACTTCCCGATAGATAAACGAAATCCTTTGTCGTCTTACCACTTTTCTGTTAAACACGCGCGCGAAAACCAAAAGGCAATCACCGAATCTATTTAGCGGTTATCTTCAGGTTGGCTCCCTGCAAAGACGCACACAGTCATCTCTCCCTGTACAGACACCAAGGCTCTTCCGCCATGTAGCCGCCGCAAGCAAGGCTGCTAGCAGGTGCGTTTCTCGCTCGATATCATCCAAAAAGGCGATGAATGTATCGGCCGCGTCAACCGAATCAAACAACTGTCCAACAATACACAATTGCCTGCAATCGTCTGACTGACACCAGTGATCCGATCCGTGCCACCAATCGCTCGAATCAGCTCTGCAGCAGGTGTTGTCAAAACAACAACTCGCTCCAAAGGAGCCTCAAACTCAATTAACCTGCCCGCGGAATCCTCGACAGCGTCAGCCGCAGCTGCGCCAGTCGTAATCACAAAAAAACCAAGCAATACGACAATAAGAGACCTGTGCTTGTTCGCCTTCAACGATACTCCTCCTCGTCTTGCAGTATTGACAAAACACCATTGTACCCATTGTAAGAGAAATAGATAATCTTGCCAGTAGTCCTCATTTAGGATGAAGCTGCTGGGGAGTTCGGCATGCCCTGCATGTGCGAAAAAAGCGACCTTGAGAAAAATCCCCAAGGCCGCTGTGTCAAGTTCAAAAACCACTATTCATGATGCTCTTGCAGGAAACAGCGAACGCTCGTTCCGGATAAACTGCACGACCGCTGCAATGACTAGCACCGCTAACCCTACAATGGTAACCGCAGGCATAATGCCGTACTGACCTGCCGCCCCATCGGGGGAAACCAGAACCTGGTAGATGCCAAAGTAACCCCAGGCTATGGGAAGCGGAAATACGGCATTCCGATGCTGCAGGAGGACTCCAATGGTCAGTCCCACAGCTATGAGTAGGATAATGGCCCCCCATACATAGTCGGCGAGACCAAACCCTTGCCATCCTATGCTCACCAACCACGCTGCCACATTGACCACCGTAGCAATGAAAAGCCAACCGCCGTAAAACCCAAACGCCAGCGGAAGCAACCAATCCCGGC
Organism: Limnochordia bacterium; assembly: GCA_007132635.1. Lineage (GTDB taxonomy): Bacteria > Bacillota > Limnochordia > Darwinibacteriales > SLO01 > SLOG01. The sequence continues at coordinate 557 of SLOG01000274.1, read as the reverse complement.
CAGTGTGAATCGCCCGCAACTCTTTGAGAATCAATGCCAACGTAATGACAAACGCGGCGATGAAAATCGTGGAAAGGCCAAGCTGCAGATAAGAGAACGCCACGATCCACGCAACGTTGAGCGCAGAGGAAACCCAAAACAGATGGGAAATCCTGTCGACGGCTTGCCCATAGTAGGAGTCTTTGTGTTTCCAGATCATAACAACCACTGAAAGTATCAACAGCGTGTAGATCACACCCCAGATGCTAAATGTAGCAGGAGCCGGTGTGATTAAAGTCGGGTTCATGTCCGACACTTCTTTTTGGGATAAACTGTTGATAACACCAACAGCACCCATCCAGTTTATTACCAGCGTGATCGCCAAAACGACGGCGTTGATCCATGCCTTTGTCTTTCTCTCCACAACCCTCACCCTCCGATTGTCACATTTTTCTTAGTATACCACAGACATTATTTACCAGTCAACTCGGTTTTTGGTTTCACCTGAAGTATCAACCCCCAGACCAGGAAAGCGAAACTCAATCCAATGAACAGCCATTTCGTTGTCGTGAACAGCG
>SLOG01000399.1 GCA_007132635.1 Limnochordia bacterium | reverse complement strand
CTCGCCTCCGCTGAGCTTGGCCAGCCTGGGCGGAATCCGTACCCACCCACGGTCTCGGAGAGAACCACCGTCACTGACCACGCCATCCACTAGGGTGAACACTACTCGCGGCCCACCTTCGACGATTAGCCCGACATGGTGCCACGTCCTTCGCCGCAGGGCACCCATGTCTGTCTCCGCACTAATTGTGAGATTTCTTCCAAAGCAAAACTGCAGTGTCCCATCGACGGTCGTTTTCACGGTGATGTCGCTGCCGAGAGTCATTATGATCTCCTCGATCCCTAGACCGGCAAGCCGGATCCAGAATTCCAGCGTCAGGCCGCACCCTTCGGCTAAGGGAGTGGCGGGGAAGTCCGGGCCGGTGCCGGTGCCGGTGCTGGTGTCGGGACCGCGTACGCTGTCAAAAAATGGCTGTGGACCTGGTACGGCTCCAGCGGCCCCAAAAGCAGCACTGTGTCTTGCTTCCTCCGGCAGCAACTGATCCCACATGCCCCAAAGAAGTTCTGGATCGACCTCGTGACAGCGGGCCGTAGACTTCTGTGTCTCAGTGATGAAATAACGAGAACTGTTATCTAAGCCAGATGACGATGGCAGCCGCTCCTCAATGAAATCCGGATAGCTGATGCGCGTCTCCGGTTGGTCATCGTACAGCACGATTTCCGGCTGAGACCAGTAGATGGACCCGTTTCGTTCGACGCCGCCCAGGATCCAGGCAGGGTTCCGGTCCTGGTACCAACGCTGCCCATGGTTGTGAAACCAGAGGATGTAATGTCCGCATGAGAACCGTCGTACAAAGGTGGCTGCCCGGGGATGCTTCAGCCTGCGCCCGTTGGGCTCGTATTCCGTGTATTTTGATGGAGTCCAGGTGCGGCCCCCGTCGTGGCTGTATGCATGTCCGCTGTGTCCTTCGATGGTCCGAAACAGGCAGAAGAGCGAGCCGTCGTCGAGGTATGTCAGGTTATGCTCATCCGCTATAGGTCCCAGTGGCGCCCGAATTCCAGCGTCACCATGAGGAAGCGTTTCCCAATGGATACGCTCCGGGTCAGACTCCGTCATGATATTGTCACTCTTGAGAAAGATACCCTCCGATTCCGCCATAAAGCCCTTTTGGTTGAAATCCCCGATTTTGGCCACCCCGATATAGACGGTGTGTCCGTGTACCAGAGGCTTCCCGACACCCCAGAAGAACTGTACCGCGCCTCCGTAGCCGTTGTTTCGGTCGATGTCCATAGCCCGAATGGGTACGCGGTACCGTTTCTCGGACCAGGTCCGCCCATGATCATCAGAGAACCGGAACACATACTGTCCGAGCGAGTCTACACGATGGCGCCCCTTCTCTCCGAACCCCGGGAGTTTGTCGATGCCGTCCGAATTGTGAACATAGAAGACGTAGATCCGCCCACTCGCGACTTTCAGTGGTACAGCCCAGGACGATTCCGGCGGGCCATGAGGCTCTATGTCTATGGGTTTGGACCAGGTCTTGCCGTAGTCTGCGCTGCGAACTGCCACAATGTGCTGACGACTGTCGCCTTCGGCACCTGGCCCCGTGGTCATCACACCGAGCCAGTGAGCGTCATCCGTCTGCACGACGTAAGGCTGGTCACAATAGCCTTCACACGGAATCTCCCAACCGCGCGAAATCCTACGTACGTCTTCGAAAGTCTCCCCATCAGATGGTTGACCCGGACCAGGGCTATGACGCTTCCGGTCTGTGCCCTTCTTGTTATTCATTGCTTCCACGCCTTTCATGTTGAGGTCTGTCGACTTAGGGTTTTCCCGCTTCCCTTGCCTAGAAGGCAGTCTATTTTCTCGATTTTGACGAGTGCCAGTTCACGCCGGTTACCTAAAATGCCAGGTAAACGGCGTGGTGTGATGCCCTCGTCGGTAGGAAAACGGGGAAAATCAACGCCGTCCTTGACTGTCTCTTTGTGTGGGGCTTCGTCAAAACTCGGCAGGACCCTGTTTCTAAAAAATGTTAGTGGACCTGGTCCGCATTCCGCATCCCACATCCGGTACTCCAGTCTGCTAACATTTCCGCAAAATAGCGAATGTCTTACTGAGAAACAGATATAGCCTCCATTTTGCCAGTATATCAAAGTTTGGCCGTCGAAATCCGGCTTGACGAAGCTGAAAACCCGACTATACTAAAGATATGGACTGTAATTACTATTAAACGTAGCATATCCGTCTGTTCGTCAATGTAAGGGTACTGGCAATGGAATTGACAGAGGAGGCATGCCCAATGCCGATAACAATCGCCTCCATCATGGAGGCCATCGCCCGGGATGTGGACACCACCTACCGTCGGCTGCGCAAAGACGGTATGCGTCTCACCATTCCTGAAGTGGACGTGACCTTGAGCCTGGAGGTAGAATTGGACGGCGAGGTTGAGTCTCCGAGAGAAGAAGAGCCGTCCCGGCCCGTCCCCGGTCGGCCTTTCGATCCAAAGTTGACTAAGGCCAGCCGTTTCGTGATGGACGACAAATTGCTTGCAAAAAAAGGTTTCGCTTTCCGCAGCATCGCGACGCCTGCACGCACCGAAGTAAGTGGAGGACAAGAACTGCGCAATCTGGAGGTTCGCTTTACGTTTGTTCCCGAAGATGAGGATTGATAGTAGGAGTGGCATGAGGAGGTGAGTAAATATGGCGCAGGCGGCGACAATCAAAGAGTTGATCGTAGCAGCTGCTGAAGGTGCTGGTGAAGGTGTAGCCGAGATTCAGAGTGCTAACATCCCTGTTGAATTGGATCAGTTTGAGATTGAGGTAACGTACAGTGCTGAGACAGAAGTCACAACACGAAGCGGAGGAGGCTTAAGCCTGAACTTCCGGATTTTTAAGGCCAATTATGGACGCCGACGTTCTTCAAGGGCGACGGAGACATACGGTCTCAAAGTGCGGTTTCTGTTTACCGGCGTTAACCCAGAGCCCACCACGTAGTATCTAGGCAGCACCCGCTTGTCTTACCCTCCAGACCGCCAAATCCGGAGGGTTTTTTGCGCGTCCCATTCATGCGCAACGGAAGCCCCACTTCCGGCATTTTTCGGATCCGACTTTGCTGCCAAAAAATGTCAGTGGACCTGGTCCCCGCTTCGATCCCTGCCTCCCGTCATGCCCAAACCATGGAGGAATCCCTCCGAGGTGTATGGAACAACTGATAGAACAACGAATGTAATGTAGCCAACGAAGCGAGGTGTTCTGTTCATGCTGCCAACCATATCTTTGAGTTCGGATCCAGTGACCCGCCTGATCATTGGAGGGAACCCGTTCAGTGGAAACTCCCACATCTCATCGGAGTTAGACGAGGCAATGGAAGACTATTTCACGACCGAAACCATTAAGGCCACGCTTCGCCAGTGCGAAGCCGCCGGCATCAACACCATGCAGGTACGCGGCGACAGGCATATGCTGCGGATGCTGCGGGAGTACCGGCTCGAAGGCGGTCGCATGCATTGGATTGCCCAAACGGCCCCCGAGATGGTGTCTTTCGAAGGCAACTTGCACCAGATCCTAAAAGCCGAACCGACCGCCATCTACCATCACGGCACCATGACCGATCAGCTGTTTCTGGCGGGCGAGTATGACCAGATTATCCATCGCTTGGAGATTATGCAGAACACCGGAGTACCTGTAGGACTCGGAACGCACATTCCCGAGGTCATTGACTTCGTCGAATCCAACTGTCTCAGTATCGACTTCTACATGTGTAGTGTGCACAATCTCAGCAAGGTACAGCGGGTCAGCAGCGCAGTGACGGGGCAGTCTAACACAGACGAACCCTTTGACGAGGCTGACAGAAAGCGGATGTACGAGGCCGTTCGTTTCACAGATAAGCCTTGCCTAGTGTTCAAAATCTTGGGAGCGGGACGTCGCTGTCAGTCCACCGAAACCGTGCGGCAGGCATTTGCTGAGGCACTCGCCAACATCAAGCCCAGCGACGGTTTGGTGGTCGGCATGTATCCCAAAGACAAGGATCAAGTAGCAGAGAACGCGGCGATCGTACGAGAACTAATGACTTAGATTTATGGGGAGGGCGCATTATGGATGCCAAAGAACGCGCACAACAGCTTTTAAAAGAATTCAAGGGGGATGACTACGCCTTCGGGTTTGGCGTTGTGGACACTGCGGCAGAGTTCGCAGTAAGCCTTGGCCGCCGCGTGCTGGTAGTGGCAAATCGCAGCAAATGGCTGCAGCCTACCGTGGACGCTGTGATTGAGGGTCTGCAAAAGCATGGGGTTGAGTTAGCTGGGGGTCGCGTATGGCCGGGGGCGAAGCCCAATACCCCGATTAGCGACGTGTATCGGCTAGAGACGTATATCCTGCATTTTGAGCCCGATTGTCTCGTAGCCGTTGGAGCCGGGAGTACCATTGACGCAGTGAAAGCGGCCAACGTGCTGGCCTGTCTAGGGACTGAAGATCCCCACATAGATGGCTATTTCGGAACCGGTTTGGTGTCAGAGAAGCTAGCTAGCAGTGGTAAGCGGCTGCTGCCTTTCGTCGCCGTGCAGACTGCCGCCAGCTCGGGAGCCCATCTAACCAAGTACTCCAATGTGACCGATATTGACGCCGGACAGAAGAAGCTCATAGTCGACGAAGCCATCGTGCCGGACCGCGCCGTATTCGACTACGGCGTTACCCAGAGCACTCCGCCGGAACTAACTGTAGACGGAGCCCTGGATGCATTATCCCACTGTCTTGAGGTGTTTTACGGGGCCTCCGAGGCTGATTTCGATCGCCTGCGTTCAGTGACCGAGACCGCCCTCGAACTGGTAGTGCGGTACACCCGCCGCGCCCTAGCCGACCCCTGGGACCGCTCGGCTCGAGAGGCCCTCGGCCTGGCTGCCGACTTGGGCGGCTTAGCCATCATGATCGGCGGCACCAACGGAGGCCACCTAACGAGTTTCTCGTTGACGGATATCGCCACGCATGGGCGAGCCTGCGGTGTGATGAACCCGTATTATACTGTGTTCTTCGCCCCGGCGATCGAGAAACAGCTCCATGCCATAGGAGGGGTTTTGCAGAAAGCCGGCCTCGTATGTCCCGTTGATGACCTTAAGGGCCGTGAGCTAGGTGAAACGGTGGCGCAGGGTTTTGTAGATTTCGCAAACAGTTTGGGTTCGCCAACGACACTGCGTGACTTGCCCGGTTTTTCCGATGAGCACATCAAACGAGCCGTTGAGGCCGCGAAGAATCCGCAGCTGGAGATGAAGTTGAAGAATATGCCGGTTCCTTTGCATGCGGATCTGGTGGAGGAGTACATGCAGCCGATATTGGAGGCTGCTGCAGAAGGCGATTTTTCTCGTATCCGAAGCATGGAGTGACGCCCTCGATGCCAAAGCGCCCAGAGGGCAAGGAGGTGAGGCTTTGACGGATGTGCCGAGGGCTGGCGCCAGGCCTTCTCAACCCCTGCCCAGCTCAATCCAGGAAACAAACGATATCCCGGTTATCGCGGCCTATGACGTCATTGTTGTCGGCGGGGGTGTGGCCGGTGTGAGCGCAGCCGTTGCCGCTCGCCGTACGGGCGCAGCCGTGCTGCTTATAGAAAAAGGCGTGATGCTCGGCGGCCTCGCCACTATGGGAATGATCGCCATCTTTCTGCCCCTGTGTGATGGGCGCGGGAACCAGGTTATCACGGGCATCGCCGAGGAGCTGCTGAACCTTTCGATCAAGTATGGCTGTGACTCGCTGCCAGCGGTGTGGGGCGGCCAAGGCGCGGCGGTTCGAGGTGGCCGCTACCAGAGCGTTTTTTCCCCAGCCGAATTTGCTGTCGCCCTCGATGACTATGTAGATGAAGCCCGGGTGGACGTGTTGTTTGACACGGCGTTCAGCCGTCCGATAATGGAAGAGGACCGCTGCCGAGGACTGATCGTGGAGAACAAGTCCGGCCGCACAGCATTTCTCGCGAAAACAGTGGTCGATGCCTCCGGCGATGCCGATGTCTTTGCCCGGGCGGGAGCGCCGTGTGCAGAAAGCACAAACTGGCTTTCCTACTGGGCCTACACCGCAGAACTCCGAGGCATGAAAGAGGCGCTGCAGCGTGAACGTGTGGCTGCCGGCGTACAGCTGCGGCAGTGGGGACGAGGACCCGATGGCTCGGGAAACGAAACCCCGACGCGCAAGTATCTAGGAACCGCCGGGTTCGAGGTGTCGGCGTTCATCCGCGATGGACGCCGTTTGGCGGCCGAGTATCTCAATAACGAAAAGCGCCGGGACCGCACGCTAGCGGCGCTTCCCAGCATGCCGCAGTTCCGGACGACCCGACGCATTCGAGGCAGAACCGTCCTGGACGAAGCCTCCGTTGGCCTCCGGGCCGCAGACTCGATAGGGTGCACCGGCGACTGGCGCACCGCAGGCCCTGTTTTTGAGATCCCTTACGGAACTCTCGTCACGCAAGAGTTGACTAACGTCCTCGCCGCCGGGCGCATCATCAGTGCCGCCGGTGACACGTGGGAGGTCACCCGGGTGATCCCGACAGCCTGCCTCACAGGACAGGCCGCCGGAACAGCTGCGGCGCTGGCAGCCGCTTCCGGGCAGCACGTGGCTGCCTTGGATGTGTCGGAACTTCAGACCAGCTTAAGGGCCCAAGGAGTGGCGGTTCATCTAGACGATGTTATCAGAGAAGGTGTTTGATCAGAGGTACTCCCTCAGCAGTCTGGTTCTCCATGCCCCCCGGCCGAACCTCATCGTACAGTAGATCAAAACCAGCCCATTGGTAGAGACGGATGGCTCTGTGGCTCCAGGTTTGGGTGGGTATGTACATATCGCAGTCGCCCTCTAGCTCCACCATCAACTGCACACCGCGGGCAACGAGAGCTTTGCCCAGACCCAGGCCTTGAAACTCCGGCCGAACGGACACCCAGTGCATCCAGGGATGGCGCCGCTGCCCAGTGTAGCCCCACCAAGCGGTAAAGGTTCCGACCTTGAACCCGTCATCCCTTTCCACAAATAAGGTCCGGCGCGTCACTTCGGTTTCATAAGGCACGTACTCTTTTCGGAACCGGTCTATCGCATCGGCTACCGTCTCGAATTCCAGAACGGATGTTTCGATCTCGCCCCATGCCTTTTCGTCCCCCGGTTGATAGAAGGAAAAGCGGTAGCCCGGCGGCAGTTCGGCCTCGGGCAGAGGTGTCCCTGCCCGGCGCTTGAGGATTATGCGATAGAATGGAATGCTTTTGTCCAGCATAGTAGTCTTCCCCTTTCGATTATCTGTAGCTCTTTTCGGCAGGAAGCGGAGGGTTCCTGCTCTGTATCTTCAATGGTTGTACTGTGCGCCGACATGAGAGGAGAACGACATGATTAAACTCGAACCACTGCAGCGTGAGTTT
>SLOG01000406.1 GCA_007132635.1 Limnochordia bacterium | reverse complement strand
TTCAATATTTTCTTTTTTGGCCTGATCAACGAGACCCGTATGTGGCAGATGCTGATCCCGTTTGTGCTGCTGCTGGTACTGCAGGGAGCACCAGCAGAAGTAGTCTCCGAGGAGTGAGGTGGTTAAGATGCCCCAACGTGCCCCGGTCAGGGCTGCTCTTAAGCTCCTTCGCCCCAAGCAGTGGACGAAAAACCTGTTGGTGTTTGCTGCTTTGCTGTTTTCGGGCAGCTTGACCCAAGTCCCGCTGGTGGAGCGCAGCTTGTTAGCCTTTACCTCGTTCTGCCTGCTTTCGGGTGCGGTGTATGTCATCAATGATCTAGCGGATATGGACACGGACCGAGAGCATCCGAAGAAGCGGCGCCGTCCTTTGGCAGCCGGGGAGATATCCGTTCGCGGCGCCGTCATCACGGCTGTGGCCAGCCTAATTTTGGCCGTGGTGGTGGCATGGCCTTTGGGAAGCATTTTTCTTGGCATTGCGGCTGTCTACTTTGGCTTGGTCTTTGCATACTCGCTTTGGTGGAAGCATGTCGTTGTGGTGGACATCCTGGTCGTTGCCGTGGGTTTTGTCCTGCGGGCCGCTGCTGGAGCTGCGGCTATTCAGGTGTCGGTGTCTCCATGGCTCTTAATCTGTACGTTTTTCCTGGCCGTATTCCTAACGGTCAGCCGTCGCCGCCATGAGTACGTGCTGCTAGGATGCAACGGTGGCCAGCATCGCAGCGTCCTTGACAACTATACGCTTCCCTATTTGGATCAGGTGATCAGTATTGTCACGTCCACCGCGCTGGTCACGTACACTCTCTACACTGTCAAGGGTACGGACCACCAGTACTTGGTGGTGACACTGCCCTTTGTGGTGTTCGGGGTCTTTCGGTACCTGTACCTGGTACACTGCCGGCAGGAAGGGGGCAGTCCGGAGGACATTCTGCTGGGGGATGTGCCGATTCTGGTCACGGTGCTCGGCTGGGTCATCGTGTCTGGCATCGTAATCTACGGCCTGCCGTCCTGGAGGGTGTAGCATGTCTAGGGACAGCTTTCTTACCCGCTACCGTCGGCCCTTTCTTACGGGACTGGTCTTTGGCCTCGTAGTTGTTGCCGGTGTGCTCGTCCTCTCCGACGCTCCCGCCGTTGGCGCCGCGATGGCCGGATTTTATTGGCCCCTGCTGCCCATCATCTTGCTTTTAGCCCCCTTGAACTATATTCTGCGTTATGTCAAGTGGAGCTACTACCTCCGGTTGGCGGACCTGCATCCCAAACCCAGCATGAGCCGTTTGATCTTTGCCAGTGGATTGAGCATGACCGTGACCCCCGGTAAAGTGGGCGAGCTTCTGAAATGCTATCTTATGAAGGAACACATGGGTGCTCCTGTCAGCGTTACCTCGTCCATCGTTTTGGCCGAGCGGGTCTCGGACAGTATCTCCGTCGGCATCCTTGCCGTCATTGGTGCGGCTGCGTTTGCCCACGGCTTGTATCTGATGGCCTTTATTGCCCTAGGCTTGATCGGGCTTGTGGGCGCTCTCCACAACCGGTTGTTGGCAAGCTTTCTGCAGCGCACAGCGACTCGCCTGCGGGGGCCGGCTCTAGGGGCAAGCGTGGAGAGCTTCTACGTAAACACGCGCAAGTTTCTGCAGCCGGGGCCGCTGTTCTTGGCCGTTGCGCTGGGAGTCGTGTCCTGGGGTCTGGAAGGGCTGATCGTGTACTTGGCGGTCGTCGGCATGGGTGGCGACATATCCGTTCTGGCATCCATCTTCGCTGTCGCTTTTTCTTCGCTGGTGGGCGCAGTATCCACACTGCCGGGTGGCTTAGGAGCGGCCGAAGGCAGTATCATCGGGCTGCTGATCTTGGCGGGCCTCAGCGGCGAGATGGCAGCTGCAGCAGCCTTGATCACGCGGTTCTCCACGTTGTGGTTGGGAGTTCTGATCGGGGCGGCGGCGCTCTATCTCGCCGAACGGCGCCTGAGAAAGGAGTCGAATAGGCAATGAGTACGGTTGTAGTAAGAAAAACATCGCCGGAGACGGTGGTCGAGGACTATCAGACGCTGCTGGCGGATGCCGGTTGTGGCGATGCTCTCGACTCAACTCGGGAGACTATCTTGAAGAACAATATTTCCTGGCATTTTCCGTACCCGGGAGCCAACACCACACCGTGGCAGTTGGAAGGCACGATTCTCGGCCTGCAGAGCCTGGGGTTTGATGACTTGACTTGTGTACAGAACAAAACGGTAGTGACGGACGCCTACAAAGGCGAGCGCTTCAACAAATACCGTCCTCTTTTTGCGAAGTACCAGCTGCCGGTGAAGTATAATTTCCGCTCAGAAGACATGCAGTGGGTAGTGTATGAACCCAAAGAAGAGCTTCTGATTCTCGACAGGATCTTTCCCAAAGGGATCCTAATCCCCGATTTCTTTTTCGATAAGAACGTAGTCCACCTGCCTACCACAAAGTGCCATATCTATACAACGACCACGGGAGCTATGAAAAACGCCTTTGGCGGCCTGCTGAACAACGACCGGCACTATTGTCACAGTCATATCCATGAGACGCTGGTAGACCTGCTGCGCATCCAAAAGGATATCCACAGCGGCATCTTCACAGTGATGGACGGCACCACGGCGGGTCGAGGGCCGGGCCCGCGCACGATGACTCCTGTGGAAAAGGACTACATTTTGGCTGGTGAGGATTCCGTTGCCATTGACGCCGTAGCGGCGAAAATGATGGGCTTTGATCCTATGTCCATTGACTATATTCGCTTGGCCCACGAGGCGGGGCTAGGGGTGGGACGCATCCAGGAGATCTCTGTGGAAGGGATCGATATTGAAGCCGTCAACTATGGGTTCACGGTCGGAGACAACGCCGCCAGCCGCGTGGGTGACCTTTTGTGGTTTGGGCCGTTAAAGCACCTCCAGCGGTTGTTTTTTCAGACATTCCTTGTCTACGGGTTTATCTTCGGGTCGTACCTCTACCACGATAAGCTTTGGTACCCAGTGAAAGGCCAGCGCATAGTGAGCCAGTGGGAGCGTGAATCCAAATGGGGACGCCTGTTCACCAAATATGACCAGTAGGGGGAATGACTTTGATTCAGTTTCTGCGCAAGAAACAGCTCTATGTTTATGCCGCCATGTTGGTGTACTTGGTCATCGGGTTCAACAAGAATATCAACATCTATGATGAGGGATTGGTCTTGGTCGGCGCCCTGCGCGTGTTTCTCGGCGATGTGCCGTATCGCGACTTCTGGTCGATCTATGGCCCCGGGCAATTTCACCTGCTGGCCGCTGCGTTCGAGCTGTTTGGTGTGTCCGTTTTGACGGCGCGTGTTGTGTCGTTATTAACGTCGTTTTTTCTGGGAGTCACGGTATTCAAGCTCAGTGCTTACCTAGTGTCGTCCAAACTAGCAGCGGTGTTAGGCTTAGCGACGGTGATACAGCTCGACTATTTCGGGTTTCACGGTGCCCCCGTGCCAACGGCTGTTCTCTTGGCGATGGCGAGCTCGTATTTCCTTATTCGGTTTTTTCGCGAGCAGGATCGCCGCCTGCTGCTCTACTGCGGTCTCTTTTTGGGCGTTTCGCCCCTCTTTCGTCACGACCTAGGCGGTTATGCCTTGTTCGCGCAGCTTCTTGTCTTGATTCCGTTTCTGTGGACATTTAAACGCACCACGTTTTTCTCGCACATGGCCCATTACGTGGGAGGCACTGCGCTTGCCTTTGTACCGCCCTTTGTCTACTATGTAGTGAATGTCGGACCCGGCGTGCTCTATGACATCCTCATTAATTTCCCGCTGCGGATCTTTCCTGAGGTTCGCTGGCTGCCGTATCCGCCGCTGCTGCTTCCGAATTGGCAGCAGCGGAGTCTCCTAGAAGTGTTCAACCACTTTCAGTACTACGTGCCTTTTGTGATTGGGCTGATCGCACTCCTATTCGTTGGTGCGAAATGGCTTCGCCATCGGCAGGAGGCGGTGACGTCGGTCCACTGGTGGGCTGTTGTGCACATGTTTCTGCTGGGCTTGCTCTTCTTTAACCAAGCGGCAGTGCGGTCAGATATTTCTCATGTCATGCCTACAATGATTCCGGTGCTGGTTGGCATCGGACTGCTGCTTGATGCGGTGTACCGTGGGAAGCGAATAGGCCCTGCTAAGCGCTTGACACAGGTAGTGGTGATCGCCTCGCTTGTCTGTCTGGTGCTGTACCCGGTGCGGCAGAAAGTGGCGAATCTAAGGACGGAAGTCCCGGGCCTATTGACGCTGTTTACCCACGAGGCTCCCTCAGGCATGTACGCATTTCAGCTCGAACGAGCCCGCGGCATCTACGGATATCCACACTTCGTGCATTACGAGCCCGCGATCGAGGCTCTGCAGCAGCGAACCGAACCCGATGACCCCGTGTTTGTCGGGAATATATTTCATGACCGTATCTTTGTCAACGATGTCATGTACTACTTCCTAGTTGACCGGCCCATCGCGACCAAGTACCATGAGCTGCACCCAGGTTTGGCAGACACGCGTCCGATTCAGGAGGAGATCATTGCAGAACTGGAGGCAGCTGATGTTGAACATATTGTGCTATGGTATGCGCCCGAGCACTTCCATCACGAACCCAACGCCAGCATGCAGAGCACGGGCGTGTTTCTGCTGAGTCGGTATCTGCGCAGTAACTTCTACCTTGTGCATCGCGAATGGCAATATGGGGTTTACCAGCGGGTACCGGAGTGGTCTCCGTGATCGCGATGTGATCCGGATCACAGACACACCCTCCTTTGTGCTGTAGAGTTTAAGCTGTTAAGGGGGGTATCACAAATATGGAAGCCCTAGATAAAACACAGACATTAGGCGACGTTGTATTGAGTGTACCGGGGGCCGATCGAGTGTTTCGCTCCTATGGGGTGGATTTCTGCTGCGGCGGGAGCCGTACGCTTGAGGAGGCCTTGCAGGAAGCGGGAGCTGCCGCCGATCAGATCGTGGCGGCCTTGGCCGCCAACGCGTCGGCAGGGCGCCCCGATGAGGATGGGGTGGATGTCACAGCACTGTCTATAGCAGGGCTGATCGACTACATCGTGGACAAGCACCATACGTTTGTTAAGCGGGAGCTGCCGGCTGTTGCTGAACTCACGACTACGGTGCTGCGGGCACACGGCCAGCGGCACGGCGAGGCGCTTAGCGAAGTGCACTCGCTGTTCGGGCAGCTTCGCATCGAACTGGAGCAGCATCTCATTAAAGAAGAAAAGACTCTGTTTCCGCTGTTCCATGACGAGAAGTATGCCCTGGCCGAGGCAGTGATGGCTAAGACCGAGTCCGAACACGACACAGCTGGTTCGGTGCTCAAGTGCCTTCGCCGGGTGACCGACGACTACCAGGTACCGGCAGATGGCTGCACCACGTTTTCTCTCTTGTACCAGAAACTGGAGGCTTTGGAGGGAGATTTGTTTCAGCATATACACTTAGAGAACAATCTGCTCTTTCCTCAGGTGCGAAGGGGGAGTGCTGCAGTACGGTAGTGCAGCGGTGATGAGGCAGAGCAGGAGAATCGGGGGTGCTGGATGAACCAGCAGCACTGCGATGATTGTGACCATGATTCCTGTGTGGAAAAGGTCAGTATTTTCGCTCGACTTACATCCGACGAGCTGGCACCTATCCATGCATTAGTTAAGCGGCGAAGGGTGGCCAAAGGGGTCGCCATTTTCCGCGTCGGCGATCCATCGGATACTCTGTTCATTGTCAACACGGGGACGGTGAAGGTGACCCGTAACGATGCCGATGGGCGTGAACACATTCTGCACCTCTTTGGTGAAGGCGATACGCTAGGCGAGACGGCCCTGTTGAAGGCAGCAGCTCACGTCAATGATGCCGTGGCCCTGACAGATGCTGAACTCTGTACCATCGCCAAAGGAGATTTTGACGCCTATCTGATGGCGCACCCTTCTTTGGCTCTAAGGCTGTTGGAGGTCATTGGCGAGCGCATGCAGCGGCTCGAGGATCTAGTGGAGAGTTTGGGCAATCCGGACGCGGAAAGACGCCTGCGCCGGCTGCTCCGCGATTGGGCTCGGCAGCTGGGGCAGCGAGACCAGGGCGTAATCGTACTGCGGCTGCCTCTAAGCCGCGAGGACATGGCTCAGTATCTGGGTGTGACAAGAGAAACGGTCAGTCGGAAGCTAGGCCGTCTGCAGGATGCCGGGGTGATCCGGCTTATCAGCGCTAGAGAGATCGTGGTGCTGGACGAAGCCGCGTTGGAGGGAGAGGACTAACTCATGCAGGATGAACGGCTCGCCTGGTGCCGCTCTGTTCTGGGTCCGTGCGAACGGCTCGGCGATGATGAACGGATCCACGGCCGAGCGTCGGTGCTCGGTGTCCAAACCCCTACCGAGAGGTTTTACGCAAAGTTTTATACAGACCCATCGGATTGGGTACGAGAGGTCCACGGCTATGAACAGTGGGCACAGGGATTCGGGTGCGCCACGCCGCACCTGGTGGCAGTCAGTTCGTCCGACCCCCTGGCTATCTTGGTGACGGCTCTGCCAGGCACCACAGCTCGTGATGCAGACTTAGGGTTTGCGGCCAGATTGGACGTCTGGCGCCATGCGGGCCAGGCTTTGCTTCCGTTTCACGCGCAAGCGCAGGGGGAGTTTTTCGGCCCCTGCCGCCGAGACGGCAGTCCTGAGGGAGAGTACGTGACGGACGGTGCCGACTACGTGGAACGAGAGTTTGTGCGACTAGAGAGAGAGGCTGCAGAAGCCGGTCTGCTGAACGGCGATGAAGCCGCTTTGGTGGTCAAGGCTCGGCGGCGCGTGTCCGTGTTTGCTGACGAGCCGCCGGTGCCATGCCACCGCGACTACGGGCCAGACAACTGGTTGGTCCTTCCTCAGCAGGGGTTGACAGGGGTTATTGACTTTGAGTTCTCTGCATGGGATGTCCGCGCCGTTGAATTCAGCCGCTATCCCCATTGGGAGTGGATCGACCAACCGTCGTTGGTCGATGCCCTCTTGTCAGGATACGGTTGGCAGCATCCACCGGCCCATTGGCCCGCGCAACTGGGCGTGCTGCGAGTGCAGTACGCTTTGGGGGCCGTCGTCTGGGGTACAGCGAACTCGTTCTTCGGCTTTGCCGCCGAAGGGCACCGCGCGCTGGCGTTGCTGCAGATCGCTTTTTAGCGACGTCAGAGGCCGACAAAGGCTTCATACAGCGCTACGGCATTCTCCGTGGGCGTCTCCGGCTGCAGGGGCTTGGCCGCGGCCATGATGAGGCCCCCTCCGTTGCCGACGCGCTCTCGGAGTTGGGTTACTTCGGCTCTAATCTCGTCGGGCGTCCCGAAGGGAAGCAGGCTTTGGCTGCCCAGGCAGCC